>OMTA01000182.1 GCA_900313895.1 uncultured Eubacteriales bacterium
TGTTGAAGGAGGGCGTCAAGTGATGGACAGACAAAAGGTGATCGTCAGAACCAGTATCATCGGTATTCTGGCAAACGTTTTTCTCGCGGGCTTCAAGGCGGCGGTCGGCTTGATTTCCAATTCGATCTCCGTCGTTCTGGACGCGGTCAATAACCTGTCCGACGCGCTGTCCTCGGTCATCACCATCATCGGCGCGAAGCTCAGCACAAAGCCGTCCGATAAAAAGCATCCGATGGGCTACGGCAGGGTCGAGTATCTCTCGGCGGTCATCATCGCCGTCATCGTGCTCTACGCCGGCGTCAGCGCGATGGTCGAGTCGATCAAAGGTATCATCGAGCCGGAGAAGCCCGATTATTCCCCGGTCGCGCTGATCATCATCAGCGTAGCGGTTTTGGTCAAGATCATCCTCGGAACCTATGTCATGCGTAAGGGCAAGAGCGTGAACTCCGATTCGCTGATCGCCTCCGGTAAGGACGCGCTGATGGATTCGATCATCTCGGCGTCCGTTCTTCTGGCGGCTGTGATCTACCTGATCTGGGGCGTCTCTCTTGAAGCGTACCTCGGCGTGGCCATCTCGATCTTTATCATCAAGGCGGGCTTTGACGTACTGCGCGATACCATCTCCCAGATCCTCGGCGAACGTATCGATTCCGATCTTTCCAAGGAGATCAAGGAATCCCTTTGCACTTACCCGCAGGTCAGCGGCGCGTATGACCTGATCCTCCACGCTTACGGCCCTGAGACTCTGATCGGATCGGTGCATATCGAGGTGGATCATAAGCTCACGGCGGTAGAGCTGGATGTACTGGAACGGCGCATCACCGCGGAGATCTATCAGAAGCATCAGGTCGCGCTCACCGGCATCTCTATCTACTCGGTCGATCTGGATGATCCCGAGACCGATAACCTGTTCCACGCGATAGAGAACGAGGTCATGAAGGATGAACACGTTTTGCAAATCCACGGCTTCAACCTCGATAAACATACTAAGACGGTTGTCTTTGACCTGATCATCGGCTTTGATGTGAAGGATCGCAGGGCATATTTTGATAAGATCGTGGAGAAAATAGAGAAAGCACATCCCGATTACAAGTTCTTTATCACCCTTGATACGGACATCTCAGATTAATTGACAAGTGACAATGGAAAACGGACAATTGCGGGCGGACGCTGTCCGCACCTGATTGCTATCGAGTGTCCCATATAGATTACTATATTCCAAAAGCCGTCAGGCTTTCCCAAAATCGTCAACTGTCAATTTTCAATTATCAATTATAGTATCAGGAGGTATATTTATGGCAAGCATCTATGATTTCACACTGTACGACCGCAAGGGTAACGAGTACCCGCTTTCCGCTTACAAAGGCGAGGTCATGCTTATCGTCAACACAGCGACCGGCTGCGGCTTTACGCCCCACTACGAGCCGATCGAGAAGATGTACGAGCAGTACCACGACAAGGGCTTTGAGGTCATCGATATCCCCTGCAACCAGTTTGCGGGTCAGACCCCCGGCACCGATGAAGAGGTACACGATTTCTGCACGCTCAAGTATAATACACAGTTTGAACAGATGAAGAAGAGCGACGTCAACGGCGAGAACGAGCTGCCGCTCTACACCTATCTCAAGAGCCAGAAGGGCTTTGAGGGCTTTGGTAAGGGCGTTGCGGCGCTCGCGATGAAGGCGATGGCGAAAAAGGCGAACAAGGACTATAAGAACAGCCCCGATATCAAGTGGAATTTCACCAAGTTCCTGGTCGATCGCGAGGGCAACGTCGTCGCTCGATTTGAGCCGACTGTCGATATGAAGGTGGTCGAAAAGGCGGTAGCCGATCTGGTCAACGCCTGATCGATATCTTCGGAAGGTATATAGCATAAGAGAGATCCCCGGTTTTCGGGGATCTCTTTTGCATATGGCTTGCGCGACGATACTCGATATGATATAGTAAGTGTATCCTGTTATGAAAGGTCTGTTAGCATGAAAAGAGCAGTATCGATCCTGTTGATCCTCGTGTTCGCGCTGAGCATGGCGGCGCTGACTGCCTGCGGCGAGAAGAAGGATGACAGCACAGTAGAGGCGACAGAAGCGGCAAAGCCCGCTCCCGACGGAAAGGTATTCAAGCTGAAGGATCAAAACGGCGCCTATACCTTCTCGCTTCAGGCGTATAAGAATTCGTCCCTGACCTATAAGGCCGAGCAATTCAGCAATCGAACCGCGCTGGTCGTTACCTCCGCGCAGAAAGAGTATTACGTTTATATTTACATCAACAACGGGTATAAAAATAACTATGACAGCAAACACGAGAACGGCAGAGCTGACGGCGGTATCGACGTCAAAGCAGGCGGCTACAGCGGCTATACCTACCCTAAGACCGTCCTCAACGCCGCGTTCTTCGATACCGGCGCAAAGGTTAAGAAAGAGACGGATATTGTTACTATGGTCGTCGAACAGCCCCAGCCCTACAAGCACGACATCAACGAGGTCATCGCCGACGAGGAGCTGATCGACCTGCTCGGTACCCTGAAGCTCATCAAAAGCCCGGTCAAATAAACCTGCCTAACATAGAAGAAATAGCAAATAAACAGACACGTGAATCTAATCTAGACATCGATTTAAAACAAAGGTTACAAGTTGTCATTCTGAACGCTAGTGAAGAATCTGAAAGTGCTCGATTTTCCGTTAGATTACACATGATAGGTCTAATCTGATTGGATAAATTGCACTATAAGATCCTTCGCTAAAGCTCAGGATGACAGACTGTCCTAAAAGTTACAGAATAATTACCGAATCAGAATTACGTGATTCTATCGATATTACACTTGCAAAAAGAGCCTATCCATAGTATAATAACTATGTTTAGGCTCTTTCTTTTGGAAGGCGCTACTTTAACCAGTATGGAGGATATGATGGCTCAGAATAAGAAAATGGTCGAGGCGATCACCGGCCGCGACGAGGATTTTGCAAAATGGTACACCGATATCGTGAAGAAGGCGGAGCTGGTCGACTACAGCAACGTCAAGGGATGTATGGTCATCCGCCCCTACGGCTTCGCGATCTGGGAGAATATGAGAAACGATATGGATCGCCGCTTTAAGGAGACCGGTCACGAGAACGTCTATATGCCGATGTTCATCCCCGAAAGCCTGCTTCAGAAGGAGAAGGATCACGTCGAGGGCTTCGCGCCCGAGTGCGCGTGGGTCACCGTCGGCGGCTCCGAGAAGCTGACCGAGCGCCTGTGTGTCCGTCCTACCTCCGAGACGCTCTTCTGCGAGCATTACGCGAAGATCGTCAATACCTACCGCGATCTGCCCAAGCTGTATAACCAGTGGTGCAGCGTTGTCCGCTGGGAAAAGACGACCCGTCCTTTCCTGCGTACCTCCGAGTTCCTCTGGCAGGAGGGTCATACCCTCCATGAGACCGAGGAAGAGGCGCGCGAGGAGACCTTGAAGATGCTCAAGGTCTACGCTGATTTCTATAAGGAGACCCTTGCGATCCCCGCGGTCGTCGGCGAGAAAACCGAGAAAGAACGTTTTGCCGGCGCGCGAGAGACCTATACCATCGAGCCGATGATGCACAACGGCGTCGCGCTGCAGGGCGGTACCTCCCACTATTTCGGCGACGGCTTTGCCCGCGCGTTCGATATCACCTATCAGGGTCGCGACAACAAGCTGCATTATCCGCACCAGACCTCATGGGGCACATCGACCCGCATGATCGGCGCGCTGATCATGGTACACTCCGACGACGACGGACTTGTCCTGCCGCCGAAGGTCGCGCCCATCCAGGTAGCGGTCATCCCGATCGCTCAGCATAAGGAGGGCGTGCTCGATAAGGCGAACGCACTGT
>OMTA01000001.1 GCA_900313895.1 uncultured Eubacteriales bacterium
AAAACCCCTATTACCTCCATTACTACAACCGCGAGACCTGCGAGAAGATCCTCTCGGAATTCGGGCTCCATTCCTCTGCGGCGCATATCATCAACGGCCATACCCCCGTGCGTACCGTCAAGGGCGAGCTGCCCATCCGCGCCGACGGAAAGCTCTTGGTCATCGACGGCGGCTTCTGCAAAAACTACCACGAGACGACCGGCATCGCGGGCTACACCCTGATCTACAACTCCCACGGCCTGCGCCTGAAGGCGCACCGACCGTTCAGCACGATTTCGGAGGCGCTGCGCGAGAACCGCGACATCCGCTCCCGGTCGGAGATCGTCGAGACCGAACAACAGCGCATGATGGTCAGCGATACCGACATCGGCTCCACCCTACAGGGCGAGATCGACGATCTCTACCGCCTGCTCGAGATGTACCGTACCGGCGCCATCACCCCGCGCGAAGTCTGATTTCGCCTTTCGCACAAAGATATCCCTAAAGACCCGGACCGGGCAGCCCGATAAGGCTGCCCGGTCAGTGCTTTCATAGTATTATTAAACGGAAGCATCAAGCAAAACAGAGATTTCAGACGCTTCTTTACCGGAGGAAAATCCAAAATCAAAACACCGTTTTTCTTGCTTGCTTTCGTTTTCGACAGCCCCATTTTTTGAATAATCAAACCGTTTATCAAAAACTATTGACAAAGGGGAAAAGAGTGAGTATAATAACAGTTAGCAGCGGCTAACTAAACGGCCGTTTTATTATTCTCTATTAGTTAGCGGCGGCTAACTGTTAGGCGAAAGCGTGTTCCTTATGTCGACAGTTCTATCAGCAACAACGGATCGACGGTAAACAGCCGACACGACAGGCTGCCCGTCACCCGTTGAACAGATCATCATAAGAAAGGAAGATATATATGAAAACAGCAATCGTATATTGGAGCGGTACAGGAAATACCGAAGCGATGGCGCAGGCGGTTTTGAACGGCGCCCGATCCGCAGGAGCAGAGGCGGAATTATTCACCTCCGACGCCTTTAACGCGGCGATGGCGGATGCGTATGATACCATCGCCTTCGGCTGCCCTTCGATGGGAGCAGAGCAGCTCGAAGAGGACGAATTTGAGCCGATGCTCGAGGCGTGCAAATCAAAGCTCGCGGGCAAGCGTATCGCGCTGTTCGGCTCTTATGGTTGGGGCGACGGCGAATGGATGCGCAGCTGGAAGGAACAGTGCACCGAGCTGGGCGCTGTTCTGACAACAGAGCCTGTCATTTGTAATGAAGCGCCCGACGATGAGGCGATCGCCGCGTGCGAGGCGCTCGGCAAATCGCTGACTGAGTAAATCGCTAAAAGAATAACAAAGAGTTATTTGAACAAAAGACTTCCCCTTTGAAGAAATCCCCCGACTTCGGTCGGGGGATTTCTTGCGGGACTTACCGCGTATTCCATTTTGTATTACAGGCTCTTCGGCGTTTTATTCGCCGCGACATCAAGGATGTCCTGCTTGAGCGCGTTCAGATGTGACTTCGACACCGATCCGATGATCTCGCCGTTCAGCGTAACGGGACAGCTCTTGTCGCTGCTGTCATAGACGGCGATGGTATCGTCGCCTCTGCCGTTTGTATAACTGACCCTCCACTGATACGCCGGCTGACCGCCGGTGCTTTTCACTCTGCCGAGGTTATTCATGATATTGAAGTTCTGGAAGAACACCTGGAAGTTGCCCTCGGGGATCAGCTCGCCCTTCATCCTCGCCTCCAGGCCGGCGACCTGTTCCTTCTCGCCGTTCTCCTTGATCGCGTTATCCGTGGTATGCGTCAGATCGATGGTATATTCCTTGTTCGCGCTCGATACAACGATCCGTGAGATCACTTCCCGATTCAACTCGATCACGGTTTTCGGCAGGAGCTGATCGATATCCGTCGTCGCCCATCCGAGCGCGTCGACGCGGATGGTATAGATGATCCCCTTGTCGGGGTTATAGACATTCACCAGCCCGTCGCCTGCCTGCTTGGAACAGCTCAGGGTGATCTCGGTATCGGGATATACCGCGTGTATCTTTGCGTAGGGCTCTTTGACGCCGAAGGAGCCGAGCTGTCCGTCGCTCGGATTGACGCACACGACGCTCTCGGCATACAGATCGCGGATCGAGCCGGAGATATCGTTGCCCTCATAATCGTCTGCGAACATCTCATAGGGCTTTGTCAGGCGATAGTTCGCTTTGATCGCCTCGTCCTCATTGGGAACGATCGTGATCGGGTCGGAGAACTTCGATCCGCTCAGCTCGATCATCGAGAAGCTGTCATCCTCAACGGAAGTCGCCTTCGAGGTGATCTCATAGCTGATCATATCCAGCACATTATAGAGGAAGCTGTCCACCGCGTCATCCGCGACAAGATAGACATTGTTTTCCTCACCCAGCGCGGCATAGGTGCCCGCGCCGCCGTCCGCCTTGTTACCGACGCGGAACACAGCGGTCGTCTTATCGTTATAGGTCACCCTGACCGTCGCGCGCGGCTTATCCAGACCGTAGTCGGCGAGGTTACCTCCCACCGCCGCGACCGTCGTAAAGCTCAGCGAAGCCGCGTCATTTGCGACCGCGTCCGCCATACCGGGTCTGAGGTCATAGCCCTCAAAGCCGGTGATCGTGTAGACCGTTTCCTGACCCTCGGGCGTTGACGAATTCACCGTAAACGAACCCGCGGTATTTTCGACCTCGATCTTTGAGATCTGCGCCGGTACATAGGACACCAGCTCGCCGTAGCCGTTTTGAGCGATCTCGCCCTCCTCGTCGGTCGCGATCTCAACATGATGCTCGCCTTTTTTATCGACGACAGTCGCCATCTGGACGGGCTCCGCATACTTCACATCGCTGTCATCTATCGTCTTTTGCGGCTGATTGACGGCTACGACCACCGCGATGATCAGCGCCGCCACCACGACGATACCGATGATCAGACCGATCGCGCCGCGGCTGAGCTTACCCTTTTTTTCGGGCGCTTTCTCATCCTCTTTCACTTCCTGCGAGCGATTCATAAAGCTCTCGAGCGCCGCGTCCTTTTCCGCCTCATTTTCAGCCGGAGTGTTTTCTTTATTTTCCGTCACCTTTGCCGCCTTGGTATCATCGACCTTCGGCGCGATGTTTTTCTTTTTCTTTTTGGGGGCTTTTGCCATTATCGATGCCTCCTTCTGATCCATACGATCAAACCGATCACAAGCACGACCCCGGGCAGGATAAACCGTACCAGAACGCTCAGGAAGTTGATGTCGTTCTGCGAGCTGACACCCAGCTCGGTAGAGGTCGGACTCTTTCCTTCGATCAGGATCGGCGCCTCACCCTTGTCGGAAAGAACGTTGAACATATTGATAAAGTAAGCCGTATTGTTATAGCTGTTTGCCGTCAGATACAGGTTGCTGACCGCGTAGTAGGAGCCGATCGTGACCACCGACGAGTTAACGCCGGAAGTACCGCTCTTTCTGCCGATCGCCGCGCCGCACATCGTGCCGTCAACATCTCCCAGCTCCTGCGTCTTGATATCGAACCGCTCGACGTCGTCGGAGGATACCAGCATCGGCGACGCCATCGCCTTATCAAGGATCTTGATCGGCATCGTACCGCGCACACCGCCCAGGATGACTTTTTTCTCCCTGTCGGAGAGATCCTCGGTAAAGTCGGTGTCCGCGTAATCAAACAGCGAGTTATTCATATTGCTGCCGGGGATGAGGTAGTCGGTATTCTTCTCAAAGATATAGGCGTAGTCGACCTCCATCCCGTAGTCGGCAAGCAGCGTGTTGAAATTCGGGAAAAGCTCCGCCGCCACATCGTCGTTCGGGAAATAGATGATGTGATGGCCGTATTTGCCGTCGTTCGTCAGCCATTTACTCAGCGTATCATACAGCTCCTTATCGATATCCGCGAGCGGCTTGTAGATGATAAGGAACTGACTTTTGTCGGAGATCTTGTCCGTATACAGGTTCACGGTCTCCACATCGTAGGCGTTCATCGAAAGCCTTGCCGCAAAGGCGGAGCAGTCCTCCTCGTCCTGACCGGAGAGGATGCTGACGGTCACACGCTCCTTGTCGCTGACCTTCAATATCGCCGAGGTCACGCTCTGTTCCACGTGCTGCGACTGAACGACCATGTAGCCCTCTTCCTGATAGGTCTTGGTGTCATAGCTGAACACATCCGTCGGGTCGAGCGTCGTATAGTTATCGCCGCAGGTCAAGAGCATCATGTGCGTCTGCGAGCGATTCACGTTGGGATACTTTGTCAGGAAGGTCGGATTTTTGACCAGATCGACATAGTGCAGGTGGATCTTGTCGGAGTTATATTCAAATTCATGCAGCAGACGATTCGCCTGCACATAGTATTCATAGTTAGAGGTATTATTGCGTTCGAGATCCTCCTCGCTCGCGAGGACATAGATATCGACGTCTTTGTCGAGCGAATCGATATAGTCGATCGTCTGCGTCTGCAATTTAAAATTGCGGTTCGCCGTTACATCGATATACATCGCGCTGCGGTCGGACAGCACCGCCAGGATCACGTTGACCAAAACGATCGCCGCGATGATCAGCGCCGTGATACCGACCGAGGTCGCGCCGCGGCGGGTGTTGCGCGCGGTGACAAAATTCCTGAAGCCTTTCTTTTCAGCGGAGGGCTTTTTTGACGTTTGTTTACTCATGCCGCACCTCCTCAGCTCCAACGACGTTTCTCATAGACACGGGCGGTCAAAAAGAGGAAGATCGCCGCGATCGAGAGAAAGAAGACCACGCTCGGCAGACTGATGATGCCGGTGGAAAAATTCGAAAAATGCTTGTCAAAAGAGATCTTGTTGATGACGTTCGTCACCCATTCGGTATTGATATAGCTCGCGAGATCCGAGAGACGGTCGATCAGGATGCCGATGCCGATCGCGACGGTCGCGGCGATGATCTGACTTTCCGTCAGCGCCGAGATGAACATATCGATCGCGATCATCGCCCCTCCCAGCAGCAGAACGCCGAGGAAGGTCGTGAAGAACACCGCCCAGTCGGGAGCGGAGAAGGTCGCGATGATGATCGCGTACAGGATGAAAATCGACACACAGAGGCAGAACATCACGAACGCCGCCAAAAACTTTCCGAAAACGATCTCAAAGAGATTCACCGGAGCGGTCAGAAGCGCCTGCTCGGTTTTTTGCCGTCTTTCTTCGGCAAACGACCGCATCGTGATCAGCGGCACGACCAGAAGGATCATCAAAAACATCGCGGCAAAGAACATCGCCATCGACGAGGTGTTGTACATCAGACAGTAGGTGTAGAACGATACGCCCGAGAAAAACCAGAATACGGCGAGAACGACATAGCCTACCGCCGAATTGAAATACGAGCCAAGCTCACGTTTGAAAATCGCCGCCATCAGTCATCCCCTCCTTCGGTCAGCTTGAGGAAGCTCTCCTCCAGCGTCAGCCCGCCGGTCGTCATCGACAGGATCGGACAGTCCGCCCGCGCGAGCGCCTTGAATACGCCGCGCCGCACATCGGTATCGGTATCAAAGCTGACGGTATAGCTGTTGCCGGAGCGATGCGTGACGCGTCTGACGCCGTCAACACTGCCAAGCGCATTTTTGACGGTACCGACGCCGCCCTCGATCTCCAGCGTCAGCATACCCGTGCCGCTGATGACCTCCGAGAGCTTGTCGATCGGCGAGTCCGCGACGATCTGACCCTTGTTGATCAGCACCACGCGGTCACACAGTGCGCTTACCTCCGACAAAACGTGCGAGGAAAAGATGACCGTATGCTTTTTGCCGAGCGTCTTGATGAGCTTGCGCGTCTCGATGATCTGCTTCGGATCGAGTCCGACCGTCGGCTCGTCGAGGATCAGCACCGGCGGATTGCCGATGAGCGCGCCCGCAAGTCCCACCCTCTGGCGATAACCCTTCGACAGATTGCGGATGATGCGTTTTTCGACGTCCCTGAGCTTGACGATGGTCATGACCTCGTCGATATGCTCCTTTTTCGGAAGCCGGACCTTTTTCAGATCAAAGAGAAATTCCAGATAGTTTCTGACCGTCATCTCCTGATACAGCGGAGGCTGTTCGGGCAGATATCCGATCTTCGATTTCGCCTTTTTCGGCTGCTCGAGGATATCATAGCCCTCGACGATGACGCTGCCCTCGCTCGAGGACAGATATCCGGTGATGATATTCAGCGTCGTACTTTTACCCGCGCCGTTCGGACCGAGCAGCCCGAGGATCTCGCCGGGATTCGCGACAAAGCTGATATCATCCACGGCAAGAACGTTGCCGTAATGTTTACTTAAATGTTTGATTTCAACCATGTTTACCTCTTCCATTCAAAATGTAAGGGAGCTTTTAGATAATGAGGAATCAGGAATGATGAATTAGGAATTATTGTAGGGTTCGGCGCTTGTCGACGTACCGATATCAGGCGTGAAGAATTGATTTGTAGGGACGACCAATGGTCGTCCGCAAAGCCTTCCCCTCGGGGAAATTCCCCTGTCAGGGGAAATGTCCGCAAAGCGGACAAAAGGGTTGCCGTTCCTGCAAGGAAAAGGTGTCACCGCAGGTGACGGATGAGGGGCTGACTTTTCCTCCATCGCCCCGAACTCGGTTGCACTGCTTCCAATCTGTAGGGGTCGGCGTGACACGCGTGTCCGACGTCCCGCTACCTTCCTGTCAAATCCCCTCCGCAAGCGAAGCATATTTAGCTCAGTACGGACTGATATATGTAATACACTTCTGCGGACAATTATCGACACACGCGCCGCAGCCGTTACATTTTTCGGGATCGACCGTCGCGCAAAAATCCTTGACCGTCACCGCGCCGGTGGGACAATTCTTCTCACATTTCTTACAGCCGATACAGCCTGTCGTACAGAGCTTTCTGGTCAGCGCGCCCTTGTCCTTATTCGAACAGCGCATCACCGCCGAATTCTTTAAGGGAACGATCGAGATGATCTTTCTCGGACACGCTTTGACGCACATCGCGCACGCCTTACATTTATTCTCATCCACAACGGCAACGCCGTTACAGACCTTGATCGCGTCATAGGGGCACGCCGCCTCACAGTCGCCCAGCCCCATACAGCCGAACGAGCAGGCGGTCAGCCCGCCGCCGATCCTCTGCGCCGCGGCACAGCTTTTGATGCCGTTATATTCCGCTTTGTAGGAGGTGTTGTCGAGCGATCCCATACAGTGGACGACCGCGACCTTTTTCTCCATGCTCCCGGTCTCAACGCCGAGGATTCCCGAGATCTCCTTTGCGCAGCTGATACCGCCGGGCGCGCAGAGACCGACCTCCGCTTTTCCCTTTGCCAGCGCGTCGGCATAGCCGGAACAGCCGGAAAAACCGCACGCGCCGCAGTTCGCGCCGGGAAGCGCTTCCAATATTTTTTCCGCTTTCTCATCCTTGGGGACAGCCATCACGATCGAGGCGATCGACAGGATCAGTCCGATCAAAAGTCCGATACCCGCGACAAGGCAGATCGCTAAAACGATAGTATTCATATCCTGCCTCCTTAGCTCAGCGGGATCAGCTTATCGACCACGCCCGCAAATCCGAGGAAGGACAGCGAGACGAGGGCGGCTGAAACCAGGGTGATAGGCAGACCCTTGAGGGATTTGGGGATATCCGCGCTCTCAAGGCGACCGCGCACTCCCGCGAACATGACCATCGCGACCATAAATCCGATACCCGCGCCGAACGCGTTGACCAGCGCGTGCAGGTAGGTGTAGTTATACAGGGTCGTGCCATCGACCTTCTGCAGCACCAGCATGGTAACGCCCAGCACCGCGCAGTTGGTGGTGATCAGCGGCAGATAGATACCCAGCGATTGATACAAAGAGGGGATGTATTTTTTGAGGATGATCTCCACCAGCTGTACCAGACCCGCGATGATCAGGATGAACAGCACGGTCTGGAGATACTCGATCCCCGCGGGGACGAGGATGTAGGTGTAGATCGGGAAGGTGACCGCGGTCGCAAGCACCATGACAAAGGTGACCGCTACGCTCATTCCGAAGGCGGTGTTCAGCTTTTTGCTGACGCCGAGGAAGGGACAGATCCCGAGAAACTTGCACAGAACATAGTTTTCGGTGAGGATCGCCGCGAGGAATACGGCGATGAGGGACTTAATCAACATTCTCGGTCGCCTCCTTTTCACCGCATTTTTCCGCCTTTTGCGAACAGCTCGCCGCCATCGGACAGCCGTCGCACGGCGTCGTCTTGACCTTTCTGCCCGCGCGGGTGTTCAGCTTGTTTGCCAGCATGATCAGGATGCCGAAGACGAAGAAGCCGCCGGGAGGCAGGATGAAGATCAAGATCTGAACGGGCATCAGCTGGAACCCGAAGATCGAGCCCGAGCCGAGCAGCTCGCGGATAATACCCATACACAAGAGCGCCGCCGTAAAGCCGACGCCCATCCCCAGTCCGTCGAGGATCGACGGCAGGACGGGATTTTTGCCCGCGTACATTTCCGCTCTGCCCAAGATGATACAGTTGACAACGATCAGCGGCAGATAGATGCCGAGGCTGTCGTTGATCGCGGGCGCGAACGCCTTGACCAGCATCTGGACGATGGTAACAAAGCCGGCGATGATGGTGATATAGGCGGGAATACGCACCTTGTCGGGGATGACCTTCCGCAAAGCGGAGATAACGGCGTTGGAGCAAACCAGCACCAAAGTCGCCGCGACGCCCATACCGATCGCGTTGGTCGCGGACGTCGTGACCGCCAGCGTCGGACAGGTACCCAGCACTAAGCACAGAACCGGATTTTCCTTGACGATACCTTTGGTAAATTCTTTAAACAGACTGCGCTTTTCCATCATTTCGCCTCCTTTGCCGTGTATTCTTTGTAGATCCGACACGCTTCATTCACCGCTTTTGTCACGGCGCGTGAGCTGATCGTCGCCGAGGTGACCGCGTCTACCGTCTGAGCGTTGCCCGCGGTATCATCCTTGCTGACGACGATATCCTGATCGACGTTTAATCCTTTATATTGATCACGAAACTTTTCATTCGATGTGTTTTTACCCAGACCCGGCGTCTCGTCGTCGTTATAGAAAACATCCACGCCGATGATACTGCCGTTTGTGTCGATACCGGTCATGACCTTGACCTGACCGCCGTACCCTTGGGTCGCGGTGCTGATCGCGTAGCCGACGGGATTGCCGTCGCTGTCCTTGCCGAGATACAGCACATCTTTGTCGATCTCGTCAAAGCTCTTCGCCTCGGGACAGACATTCTGCATACTCTGTTCCTTGCTTGCCTGCTCATTCTCGCCGATCTTGTCGGCGGTGACGTTGTTGGTCAGCGCCAGCAGCGCTGTAACGACAAGACAGATCAAAAAGAGCGAGATCGTGGGGATAAGGATCGCTTTTGCGCTGATTTTTCTTCTCATTTCTTCTCCCCCTTTGCCTTCTTCACAAAGCCGAACGTTTTGGGAACGGTCATCCGCTCGATCAGAGGAACCAAAATATTCATCAAAAGGATAGAGAACGAAACGCCCTCGGGCATATTCGAGAAGTTGCGCAGCAGCATGGTGAAGAACCCGCAGCCGATCGCGTAGATGACCTTGCCGGGGTTGGTGACGGGCGAGGTGGTGTAGTCGGTCGCCATGAAGATCGCGCCCAGGAGCAGACCGCCGGACAACAGCTGATACAGCGGATCCAGTCCGAACACCAGCGACATCAACGCCGCCGTCGCGAGATACACACACGGGATGATCGGACTGATGACGCGTCGGATGACCAGATAGACGCCGCCGAGGATCAGCGCCGCCGCACAGACCTCGCCGATCGAACCGCCGCAGCGACCGATCAGCAGATCGATATAGGAGTAGGTTCCCGCCTCAGCCGCCAAAGGCGTCGCGGAGGTGGTCGCGTCGATCTGCGCCGCCGCGGGAGCGCCCCACGCGGTGACCCAGTGCATCATCGCGCTCGGGAACGATACCAGAAGCACGATACGCGCCGCCAAAGCAGGATTGACAAAGTTCATGCCGATACCGCCGAACATCTGCTTGACCACGACGATCGCGATCAAACATCCGAACATGGCGATCAGCGGATTGATATCCACCGGCAGGTTCAACGCCAGCAGCAATCCCGTCACCACGGCGGAAAGATCGCCGATGGTGGATTCGCGCTTCATGATCTTGCGCGCTACATATTCGAGCAGCACACAGGTCGCGACGCATACCGCGATCAGTACCGCCGAGCGGAAGCCGAAGATCACGCACGCGGCGACCGAGGTCGGCAGCAGCGCGATGATCACGTCGAGCATGATCCTGCGGGTGGTGTTATTACTGCGTATATGCGGAGAGGAGGATACATAGAGCTTGTTGTCCATCAGTTCTTTCCTCCCTTACTCTGCGCGATCTGTTCGCGCTTTTTCTGATTCAAAAATGCTTTACCCATGCGGATGCTCTGTACCAGATGCCGTTTTGCGGGACACGCAAAGGAGCAGCAGCCGCATTCCATACAGTTCATCGCGTTAAAATGCCTGAGCGCGTCCTCATCCTTGCGCTCGGCGGCATTACAAAGCTCCAGCGGCAACAGGCGCATCGGACAGGCGGAAACGCATTTGCCGCAGCGGATACACGCAGACGGCTGCGCAAGCCGCGCCTCTTTTTCGCCAAACGCGAGGATCGCGTTATTCTGCTTCAAAATAGGCAGGTCGTCGTTCGGAAGAGCGATACCCATCATCGGGCCGCCCATCAGGATCTTTTTCGGCTCTTCCTTATAGCCGCCGACAAAATCGATAACGTCCTTGATCGGCGTACCGATCGGAACGATGACGTTAGAAGGATTCTTGATCGCCGAACCGTCGACCGTCAGCCGCCTTGATACCAGCGGCATACCCGTCTTGAGGTACCGCGCGATAAACGCGATCGATCCGACGTTCATGACAAGACACCCCGCGTCCGAGGGCAGTCCGCCCATCGGCACCTCGCGGCCGGTACACGCCTTGATCAGCACCTTTTCCGCGCCCTGCGGATAGGTCGCCTTGAGCGCCAGCACCCGGATCTCGTCGCCGACGTCCTGCTCGGTGTCCGCGATCTCATGCAGCGCCTCGATTGCTTCGGGCTTGTTGTTCTCGATCCCGATGATGACCCGATGGATGCCGAGGAATTCCTTGACCGTCATGATACCGGAAAAGATATCCCAGCTGTTCTCGATCGCCTCTCTGTGGTCGGAGGTGATATACGGCTCACATTCCGCGACGTTGATGATCATCGTGTCGACCTTCTTATCCGCGGGGATGTTCAGCTTGACCGACGTCGGAAAACCCGCGCCGCCGAGTCCGACCAGACCCGATTCGCGCACCGCGGTCAGCAGATCGGATATGTTATGTACCTTAGGCGGTTTGACGTCCGGCGAGACACGCTGTTCGCCGTCGCTCTCGATAAAGATCGCGTCAAGCCGATTGCCGTCGGGCATCGTGATCTTGTCGATCTTTTTGACCGTGCCCGATACGCTCGCGTGGATCGGCGCGCTGACAAAGGCGTCGCTTCTCGCGATACACTGACCGACGTCAACGGTGTCGCCGACCTTGACGAGAGGCACACACGGCGCGCCGATATGCTGTATCATCGGCAGCGCGACCATTTTCGGTACGGGCATATGCAGACTTTCTTTGTGCGCGGTGTTCTTATTGTGCGGAGCATGGACCCCTCCCCGTGTGGGATAGGACCGCTTCGGAAAGCTCAATTGAGCCACAAATATTCCCCCTTTTTCTGAGTTGAAAATGGACAATTGACAGTAGACAATTGCGGGCGGCCGCTGCCCGCACCCGAAATGTATTGACATTTTCGGGAGGGCTTTGCTTTCACCCGATTTTTACTTACCTTATATAATAACATTATATATGTCATTTTTCAATATGTATAATCAAGGTAAACGGTGAAAAAATATGTATGACTATATTTCAAAGAAAGAGATGAAACCATGCAGTTTGTCAACGCATTTTTAGTCGGAGGCGCTTTGTGCCTCATCGGACAGATCCTGATCGATAAAACCTCTCTCACCCCCGCGCGCATCCTGACGGGATACGTCGTCGCGGGCGTTATCCTCTCCGCGCTCGGCGTCTACGGTATTATCGCGGATTTCGGCGGCGCGGGCGCCACCGTCCCGCTGTCGGGCTTCGGCCATTTGATGGCACAGGGCGTGCGCGACGCGGTCGATTCCTCCGGCGCGATCGGTATCCTCACCGGCGCGCTGACCTCCGCCTCCGCCGGCATCGCCGCCGCGATCATCTTCTCCCTCACCGCCGGCTTATTGTCAAAACCCAAAGAAAAGTGATCCTCCCATTACTAACCACTAAAAGAAAAATGATCTCCGCAATAACCTTTCCTCCAAACGACGCTCGCAAGCGAAGCAAATGTATCTCTTCCAATCCAAAACGCGTCAGCGTTTCCCTTCATTCCTAATTCCTCATTCCTAACTCCTAACTAAAAGAAAAACGCTCTCCGCGATAACCTTCCCTTTAAACGACGCTTGCAAGCGAAGCAAATGTATCTCTTCCAATCCAAAACGCGTCAGCGTTTCCCTTCATTCCTAATTCCTCATTCCTAATTCCTAACTAAAAATGTTGCTTCTTTCCTCCTCCCGCGTTATAATAAACCCATCACAACGCAAAGGATCGAACACATGGACAGAACATATCCGAAAGTAACAGTCAGCAAAAAATGTGAGAATTTCATCAAAGGCGGGCATATCTGGGTCTATTTTGACGAGATCAGATCCATCGACGGCGCCTATGAAAACGGCGATATCGTCGACGTCCTGACCGAAAAGGGCAGATATCTCGGCTCGGGCTATATCAACGACCATTCCAAGATCCGCGTGCGGATCATCTCCAAAAACCCGAACGACAAATTCGACGAGGCGTTCTACCGCCGCCGTATCGACTACGCGCTGGATTACCGCGAGACCGTGATGGGCGCGGATTTTTCATCCTGCCGCCTGATCTTCGGCGAAGCGGACAGCTTCCCCGGACTGACGGTCGATAAATTCGAAAACATCTTGGTCGCCCAGGTGCTGTCCCTCGGTATCGACCGCATCAAGGATCTGATCTTCCGCAATCTAATCGATTCTCTGCGCCTGCGCGGTCACCGGATCGACGCGATATACGAGCGCAACGACGTCAAGGTACGCGCCCTCGAGGGGCTCGACGAGTACACCGGCTTTTATCCGATGGAGGGTTTACGTACCGATCTTTCCGGTGAGGTGGAAATCACCGAAAACGGCATCCGCTACATCGTCGATTATATAGGCGGCCAGAAAACCGGCTTTTTCCTCGATCAAAAGTATAACCGTCGCGCCGTGGCAAAGATCGCCGCGGGCAAGCGCGTGCTGGATTGCTTCACCCACACCGGCGCCTTCGCGCTCAATGCCGCGACCGCCGCCGCCCATGTCACCGCCGTTGATATCTCTCAGACCGCGATCGATATGGCGCGCCGCAACGCCTCGCTCAACGGCTTTACCAATATCGATTTTGTCAAAGCGGACGTCTTTGATCTGTTGACGGATATGGCGCAGCAAAAGCGTCACGATTACGACATGATCATCCTCGATCCCCCCGCATTCACCAAGTCCCGCTCCGCGACCAAAGCCGCCGAGCGCGGCTACAAGGAGATCAACCTGAAAGCGATGCGCCTGCTTCCCCGCGGCGGATATCTCGCGACCTGCAGCTGCTCGCATTTCATGCCCGATCACCTGTTCCGCAAAATGCTCTTTTCCGCCGCCGCTGACGCGAACGTCAGCCTACGCCAGATCGAGTGCCGCCAGCAAAGCGCCGACCATCCGATCCTCTGGGGCGTCGAGGAAACGGACTATCTGAAATTTTACATCTTCCAGGTCGTATGACCCGATCAGCCTGATCCTACATCGTAGAATGAGGAATTAGGAATTATTGTAGGAACATTTAATACCATCCGTAGGGACGAGCAATGCTCGTCCGCGCCCTACCTGTTAAATGCCGTCTACCCGCGAAGCAGAAGAACCACCCGTCGTAGGGGACTGCGCCCCGACGTCCCGATATAAGGCGTGAGGAATTGATTTGTAGGGACGTTCCTCAGCCGGAGACGGCACACCCCTCTGTCCGCTTTGCGGACATCTCCCCTAGTAGGGGAGTCTCATTGCTCGTCCGCAACTTATCTGCAAAAACCTGTCCTCCTGCGAAGCATATTAAACGCTTGCCGTAGGGGACGGCGCCCCGACGTCCCGCGAGCGCCCTGCGCTCCCTATAGCGCCGCAGGCACTACACTAACTACCAACTTCTGACCACCTACCAAAAAAGCTCCCTCATGCCGAGGGAGCTTTCCTTATCTTATTCGCTTTTTTCGGGTTTCTCTTTTTTATCCTTGAAGATGATCAGCTTCGAGAAAACATAATTCAGGATAACGACGATGACGCTGACGACCAGCTTCGCCACAAAGCCTTCCGCACCGAACAGCGGCTGATTCAGTCCGATCGCAACCAGCAGCGGCACGCCGAACCATTCGAGCACGCCGGTGATCAATCTTGCCGCGACAAACAGCCAGAATTCCTTGAGCGCGACGCTCGGCTTCCACGATTTGGATTCAAAGACCCAGATCTTGTTGGTGACGAACGCGAACGCGACGCCCGCGACCCACGCGACGAAATTCGCGATAAAGATGGTGAACATACTGACGGTGATCTCCATCCCAAAGAGGGAGAAGAACAGATCGCCGTTTTCCATCTGCGCCGAAAAGATCCTCGCCAAGACCCAGTACACCGCCCAATTGACCAGCGTCGTCAGCACACCGAAGATGATGTACAAAATGATCTCTTTATATTTGACAAACAGTTCTTTGATTTTATTCATAATACTATCTCTTTTTATCCGTCATTGCGAGGGCTGAAAGCCCGTGGCAATCTCCCAAAAAGAGTATCCCTTTCTTAGTCTTTCTTTTCCAGATTCGTCTCCGCGGTGATATAGATCGGTCTGTCCTTCGCTTCGATATAGATCCTGCCGATATATTCACCCAGCACGCCGACTGACATCTCGATGATACCGCCCATGAACAGCACCGCGCACAGCGTGGTGACATAGCCGGGCACATCGATACCCATGATCAAGGTCTGGATCAGCGTGATGATGATCCAGATAAACGCCAGCGCCGAGATGACAAAGCCCAGCACCGCGATAAATCTGAGCGGCGTGACGGAAAAGCTCGTGATACCGTCGAGCGCATATTTGAACAAGCCCCAAAAGCTCCATTTCGTCGTACCGACGGTACGCTCCACGTTCTGGTACTCGATCCATTTTGTCTGATAACCTACCCAGCAGAAAAGCCCCTTCGAAAAACGCTGCTTCTCACAGAGCTTGACGATCGAATCGACCATCTGTCTTGACATGATGCGAAAATCCACCGCGCCGTCGGGCATCTTGACGTCGCTGATCTTGTTCTGGAATCCGAAGAACATTTTAGAGATCAGCTGTCTTAGTTTACTTTCACCCTTCTGCTTGGCGCGATACAGCGCGCAGCAGTCATAGCCTTCCTCAACGCCCTTGATCATCTGCGGGAACATCGCGGGCGGATGCTGCAGATCCGCGTCCATGACGATCACATAGTCGCCGGTCGAATTCTCAAGTCCCGCGTACATCGCAGATTCTTTTCCGAAGTTGCGGGAGAAGGAGATGTATTTCGCGTTGTCGTATTTTTCGGCAAGCGCGCGCATGACCTCAAGGGTTCTGTCCTTAGATCCGTCGTTGACGAAGATATACCGAAAATCATAGTCGGGGATTGTCGCGATGACCTTGTTGGTCTCCTCGATAAACAGCGGCAGGACTTCTTCTTCGTTATAGCAGGGTACGATAATGTCGATCAGTTTCATAGGCTACACCTCTATCCTGTATCAATCTATCATAAATCTATTTTATCAAACGGGTTCGTTCGGCAGGGCTTACAGATAATCAGGAATCAACCTGCAGGGGCGACCGTCGTCCACAAACGAAGTATATCCCTCTCACCGTAGGGACGAGCAATGCTCGTCCGAAAACCTCGCTGTCCGACCTCGCCTCCCGCGAAGCAAATCCATCCGTCGGAAACGATGCCGACAAGCGTGTTCTACCTTCCAAGCGATCTCCGGGTATCTTGTTAGGTCTTGGCGATAAAACCCCAGATATAGTTATTATAACAAAGATGACCGCATAAGTAAATGCGTTTGAAAAAATTTTTATAATTTACGATTTTCCTGTTTACCTTGACTCGCTTTCATGGTAATATTATATTGAATATTTATGTCAGCCGGAAGAGATCTTCCGCTGAATCTTTAGTTAGGAGAACCCGACAATGTCAGTAGTAACCAACAAAACCCCATCGCCTGCCCCGGCGTCCGGCGATAAGGTCAAACGCTTTTTCAAAGAGATCCTGAAAAAGCCGACCTATACCCCGCCGACCCTGCGCAAGCAATCCTTCATCGAAAAATACGCCTATCTGCTCTATGTCCTGATGGCATTTTTGATCCCCTTCCTCTTGATGTTCTTCGCGTTCAAGATCATGGGCGTCGCGCCCTACGGCACAAAGCAGATCCTCGTCACCGACCTGTGGCACCAGTATTATCCGTTTATCGTCGATTACCAGGCAAAGCTCAAGGCGGGCGAATCCCTGTTGTGGTCATGGACCTCGGGCGGCGGCACCAACTACATCGCGCTGATCGCCTATTATCTGGCAAGCCCCCTGAACTTCTTCTCCGTGATGGTACCCGCCGATCAACTCCGCGAGTTTTTATTCATCATCACCTGCGTCAAGATCGGTCTTGCGGGTATGTTCTATTCTCTGTTCATCCGCATCACCTTCGGCAGAAAAGACATCTCCATCACCGCCTTCGGCATCATGTATTCCCTGTGCGCCTTTATCATGGGCTACTACTGGAATATCATCTGGCTCGATTCCGTCGCGTTGCTGCCGCTGGTGGCGGCGGGCGCGTTCGCGCTGCTTCGCCACGGCAAGTTCAAGCTCTACATCATCTCGCTGGCGCTTTCGATCCTCGCGAACTACTACATCGGATTGTTCATCTGCGCGGCGGTACTCCTGCTTGCAGTCGGCTATTCCATCGTCGAGCTCAAGGGCTGGAAGAAGCTGATCAAAGACTTCTTCAAGATGGCGGGCTGTTCCATCGTGGCGATCATGATGACCGCCGTATTGACCCTGCCCGCGTACTTCGCGTTGGGACACGCCTATTCCTCATCGAACTCCTTCCCCGAAAAATTCGCCGTCAATATCGGCTCCACTCCCGATTTCGCGGGCGTGCTGGAGGGCATCTGCAAGACGATCTCCAACTCCGTCGCCTTTGTCCAGCCGACCGCAAAAGAAGGCCTCCCGAATGTCTACACCGGCATCATCACGATCTTCCTCGCGATCCTGTTCCTTTTCTGCTCAAAGATCAAGCTCCGCGAGCGACTTGTCTGCGGATTCCTGCTGCTGTTCTTTTTGACCAGCTTTGTCATCCGTCAGCTCGACTATATCTGGCACGGCTTCCACTTCCCGAATATGCTCCCCTACCGCTTCTCGTTCTTGTGGTCGTTTTTGCTGATCTATATGGCATTTCGGGTGTTCATGTATCTGGATTATGTCAAGCTCGGCTCCGTGATCGCCGCCGTCGCCGGCTTCCTGATTTATCTTTATCTCGCCGGCATTTACAGCAAGGATGACAACATCCATATCACCTCCCTGTTCAAGGCCACCGAGGAAGGTCAGGCACAGATCGATCCCGTCTATCTCTCCGGGTGGATCGGCATGATCCTCGCGGCATGGATCCTGCTCTATGTCCTGCGCGAACAGCTCCCGCGGCTTATTACCGTGATCGGCGTTCTCGCCGTATCCGGGGCGTCTTTGTACTTCTTCCTTGAGCTGTACAAAAAGATCGACCCCGCTCTTTTCCGCGCGGCGGAAACGACCGACGGCACCGCCGAGGCGGCTATCCAGACCCCGCCGTCCAACAACAATTTCACCCTGATCTTCACAATCATATTCGTCGTCGTGACGATCATCATCGCGGCGCTTCTGCTCTCAAATCTCAACAAAAACAACGTGATCTTCAAGGCCGTCATATCCGTCGTGCTGTTGCTGCTCGCACTGTTCGAGGGCCTTTTCTCCGCGACCACCGGCGTGCGTACCGTTTCCGTCACCGACGCCACCTCTTATCCCTTAGGTACGACCAGCACCGCCGAATGTGTCGATTTCATCAACGACCGTGAAGCGGGCAATATCGACCTTGCCCGCACCGAGTTCACCCGCTACCATACGCTCAACGACGACGCGGTCAACGGCGTCAACGGCATCTCGATGTTCAACTCCATGGTCAATATGCCGATCACCAACTACATGGAAAAATTCGGCATCTGCGGCTGGATCGCCTCCAACCGCTACACCTATATGCAAAGCTCTCCCTTCACGGATATGATGCTGAACATCAAATACCTGATCGACCCCTACTACGGCAAGTACGACGACCAGATCCATTACGAAAAGATCTATACCGCCAAAGCGGCCAAGGGCGGCGGCGCACCCGCGATCGCGATGGAAAACCGCTATTATATCCCGATGGGCTTCATGGTCAACGAAGACCTTCTCGGTTACAAGGCGAGCGATTCGGTCGGCTTTATCAACCGGGTCGCTCAGACGAAATTCTCGTCCGAGGGCATCCCCGTCGGGGACGATCCCATCGATAACCAAAACACCTTCTTCCGTCTTTCCACCGGACTCAGGGGCGATCTCTACGATCGTCTGGAGGTCTCCGCCGATAACACCTCCGGCGAGCTGACGAAGTCCACGGACGGCAAGTTCTCCTACAGCAGCTCCAACAACAACGGCTCCTACAATATGTTTGCTACCGCATCCCGCGCGGGCACGGCGCTGGCGTATGTCTCCGGCGCAAGCATTGAGGACACCAACCTCTATATCAACGACGGATATGTCGGCCACTTCGGCACAAAGCGCCCGCTGATCATGATGATCGGCAACGTCAATCAGGGCGACAAGATCAAGGTCGAAGCGAAGGCAAACGGCAGCGGCTCCGGCACCATCACCTGCGATATCGTCCTTCTCAACGACGCCATGTTCGAAAAAGCCCACGAGCTGTTCTCCCGCTCGGTACTTGACGCGGATACCGTCACGGGCGACGAGATCTCCGGCACCATCAACGTCGTCGAGGACGGCTTGTTCTACACCTCTATCCCCTATGTCGCGGGCTGGCACGCCTACGTTGACGACAAAGAGGTCGAGATCACCCCTGTCGGTGAAGCGATGCTCTGCTTCAAGCTCTCTCAGGGCGAGCATACCATCAAGCTCAAATACGCTCCCGAGGGCTTCAAGCTCGGTGTCATCATCTCGCTGCTCGGACTCTTCCTCTTCATCCTGATGATCCTCGCCGTATGGCAGAAAAAACGCCTCCTGCCTGTCTGGCAGAAAGCGACCGCAAAGGTATTCCGCAAAAAGAACGACAACAACGATTTCTCGACCGTATCCGTCGATGAACCCGTCACGCAGGTCGATTCGACCGGGGATCCCTCTCCGGATGACGACACAACCGTCCTGATGGATGACGTTCCCGCCGAGGATCTCCCCGACGATGATGAAAACAAAACCGTCGATCTTTCAAAGGAAGATCCAATAGATACCTGATCCCGACGCAAAGAGGGCTGTCACACGACAGCCCTCTCTTTTTATTCTAAGATTCTTTTTATCGTTTCGATATCCTTTTTGACCTGCATCGTCAGCGCGTCGAGCGAGTTGAACTTCATTTCCTCGCGCACAAAGGCGATCGGCGTACACTCCGCGTACTTTCCGTACAGATCCTCGCCGCCGAAATCAAGGATAAATGTCTCGCACAGCGGTTCACTGTTTTCTCCGACGGTCGGATGCACACCGATATTGGTCGCGCCGCGATACCGCATTCCGCCAACGCTGATGAGCGACGCGTAGACCCCGAACCGCGGGACGACCATCCCTTTTTTCATGGGAAGGTTCACGGTCGGAAAACCCATCTTTGTCCCGATGTGGTTTCCGTCGCCGATCACACCGCCGATCCGATACGGATACCCCAGCATCCGATCCGCTTCTTCGATCCTGCCGCTTTTCAGCAGCGCGCGGATCGCGGATGACGAAACCGCCTGCTCTCCGCAGTAGACCGGCTCCTTGATCTCGACCTCGATCCCGATCTGATCGCCGATCTCCTTGAGCAGCCGTGTATCTCCCCTGCCGTTCTTTCCGAAACGGTAGTCAAATCCGCAGCTGACCTTTTTTGCCCGCAGCTTCTTTTTCAACACCTCGCGCACAAAATCCTCCGCGTCCGTATCCTTGAGCCTGCCAAAATCCGCGAAGATCACTGCGTCCGCACCGAGCGCTTCGATCCGCTGCGCTTTTTCCGCGTTATCCGTGATCAGCGCAACGTCATTCCCAAGGTACCTCGCGGGACTATCATCGAAGGTCAGCACGACCGCCCGACACTCGCCTTTATCCCGCACAGCGCTCTCGATCACCGCGCGATGGCCGAGATGCACGCCGTCAAAAAAGCCGAGCGCGACATGGCTCTCATATCCTGTTTTCGCGTATTCCTCAATGCTGTGATAGATCTTCATAATCCTCTGCTTTCCCATGCCGACACAAATCTGCTTATCAGTATAGTACAAATCCCGCCGCTTTGCAACCGTCGTTCTTTTTCTATAAAGCCTCTTTTGTCGTTACTGACAAAAAACGCATGATTTTTTGTGAATAATGTGTCTGGTAAAAACCCAGCGTCTATTATATAATGAATGTGTATACACGTTTTGCATTATTATCGATATGGAGGATAAATATGAAAAAGCTACTTTCCCTCTCCCTTGCGCTTTTACTGATCCTGTCCGCCGCGACGGTCTTTTCTCTGAGCACCGCCGCCGCCGACAGCTTCAAAGAGGGCGACGTTCTGTATTTCAAGGTCGAGAACCCCGCCAACTGGACACAGAACGCGACCCTGTACGCCAACTTCACCGACGCCTCCCGCGCCGAAAACGGCGGCGCTTCCGTCTTGATCGCGACCGCCGACAAAACGCGCTACAACCCCGTCACCGGCGTCACCTACGACGAAAAGCTCTCCGCCTATCGCTACACCGTCACCGCCGCGGACGCGGGCGCATCCGTCATGCGTTTCTGGCGCGGCAACGACGAAAAACTGTGGAACGAGACCGTCGCCATCACCGCCGCCGATTATGCAAAAGGAATGAATACCGCGGTCGTCACCGACTGGACGTCTACCGGCTATCTGACCTCTACCTACGCCTTTGATCTGAACGCGAAGCTCAACCTTTCCGCGACCAAGGGCGAGGTCGGCGACAGCTTCGATATCTCCGTCTCCTATGACAAAAACGACAGCGCGTCCTACACCTGCGAGCTGTTGATCAACGATACCAAGGTCGCCGATACCGATTCCTACACCTTCTCCCCCACCGAGGACGGCGCCTATTCCGTCACGGCAAATATCACCGCGACCGATCCCGATACCGGCGCGCTGCTCAGCAAGGCGAGCGTCAGCGGCGCGATCATCATCGGTACCGCCGCCGTCACCGCGGATCATCCGAACACCCTGTTCGCCCACGCGGGATCAGGCAAAGACAGCGAGGCATGGGTCAAGTGGTACAACGTCCGTGACACCTATTATTTCTTCCTGCCCTCCTCCGCCAAAGCGAACAACACCGTCGAGCTGTACAGCTCTTATGATACCGAAGCCACCCTCGGCACATCGTCTGTCCCCGCAAAGGCGATCTCCGCCGTAACGGTCACCCCGAAAACCAACTACACCTTCCGCTGCGGTTCCGTCAACCGCACCGTTCAATTCCTGTTCTCCTCTGCCGAGGCGTCTCTCTTCGTCAACAATACCGAGGATCAAAACTTCTTTGAATATCTGAAAGCCGACAAAGCGAACTATGTTGCCGCCTCCGGCGCGATCACGACCGCCGACGGTACCATCACCAACACCCCCATCAAAAAGATGAAGGGTCGCGGCAATACCTCCTGGAACGCCGACAAAAAAGGCTTCAACGTCACCCTCACCGACGCCTACAAATTCGACGGACTGGATAAATGCAAAAAATTCTCCCTGATCTCCAACTTCCAGGATGCCGCGATGGCGCGTAACCGTATCCTCTACGATATGGCGGCACAGGTCGGGCTCCCCTATTCCCCCGGCAGCCGCTTTATCGACCTCTATACCAACGGCACCTATCAGGGAACCTACCAGATGTGCCAGAAGATCGACGTCGGCAAAAACACCCTGATGCCCGATATCAGCGACGAGGATTATCTCGATACCGCGACCGGCGGGGTCAAAGCGGACTTTTCCTTTGTCACTGAGATCGATTCCGCTCCCAACGCCGACGATTTCCACTTCACCGTCGCTAACGGAAACAACCTGACCATGAAATCCCCGGAGCTTGCCTCCGGCGATCCCAACTATAACGCCGTCAAGAATTATGTCACCGAAAAATACAACACCATGTTCGATAAGCTCAGCGCAAAGGCGGCGGATCTCAACGACTACATCGACGTCGATTCTCTCGCTAAGATGTACCTGATCAACGAGCTGGGCAAGAACTGGGACGGCGGCGCAGGCTCCTTCTATCTGACCTACAAGCCCGATGAAAACGGAAAGTACAAGTTCTATGCCGTCCCCGTGTGGGATCTCGACAATTCCCTCGGCAACGCCAACGGTATCGACAGCGACCTTCGCCGCATGGGCGTCAGCGACTACACCCTCCCCTCCGGATGGTTCATCACCGTCAAAGGCGGCTACAAAGGTCCCAACTTCCTTGCGACCGCTGTCAAAAGCTCCGTCGTCATGGACGCCGTCCATACCGCGTGGTTCGAGGATTTCCTCCCCGCGATCGAGACCCTGACCTCCTCCGGCGTCAATACCGGCAAGCTCTATTCCTCCGATGTCTACCATGATATCATCAAGGATTCCGCCGAGATGAACTACAAGATCTGGGCGCTCTATACCAACTCCGGCTGGATCGCCGACCACAGCTCTGTGCGTCAGTATCACGCGACCTATACCCGCAACGAGTATAATCAGATCACCGGCGTGAATCTCACCCAGGACAGCCGTTCCACCTCCTATGACCAGTACACCTACGACGGCCAGTTCAACTATATGATGGATTGGACGACCTCCCGCGCCGCGTGGATCAGCGCCCAGTATATCGCTGACTTCAAGCCGGAGATTCCTCCCACCGAGCCGCCGACAGAGGCTCCCACAGACGCGCCGACCGTCCTTCCGACTCAAGAGCCTACCACTCCCGAACCGTCCGTCACACCCTACCCCGCTCCCTCGCTCGATCTGAGCAAGGCGATCGCCGCGTGGGTATTTGACGATACCGATAAGGTCGAGGGTGAAAAGCTCACCGAATACGGCGCCTCCGACGGCTACGTCGCCACAAAGGGCAGCGGTACACTGACCTCGACCGTTGACGGCGAAAATCTCCGCTCGCTCGAGTGGAGCGCCGCCGAGTACGGGCCCGACGCAACCTCCATGACCCCCATCATGGCGGCGGGCAAAAACAATCTCTGGGGAACGCCCTACATCCAAATTTCCGTCCCGACAAAGGGTTATCGTGATCTCAAGCTGACCATGTATCTCGCCGGCTCCAACAAGGCTCCCGCCAACTGGAAGTTGCAGTACAGCACGGACGGTACGACCTTCACCGATACCGGCGACGACCTGACCATCACCGTCGCCTCCCGCAAAACGCTCACCGCGTATTTTGACAAGCTCGCCCTTCCGAAAGCGGCAGAGGATCAGGAAAATCTTATCCTCCGTCTGGTACCCGTCAGCATGACCACCGTCAGCGGCGGCGATACCTCCGAAAAGCCCTCCGGCGGCGAGATCGCCCTCAACTACATCGTCGTCGAAGGCGCAAAGATTCCCTTAGACACCCGCATCCTCGGCGACGCTGATATGGACGGCGAGATCTCCATCCTCGACGCGACCCATATCCAGCGCTACCTCGTCGGTCTGGTCAAGGATGATGAGATCGACCTCGACGCGGCGGATATTACCGGCAACGGCGTCGATATTCTCGACGCGACCTACATCCAACGCTACATCGCCGGCTTTACTTCCGACTACCCCATCGGCGAACCCATCCAATAACCCATAGCTACCCAAAAAAGGCTGCCACCCGGCAGCCTTTTTCAATGGACAATGGACAATTAATAATTGACATTTTCGGGAAAGCCTGACGGCTTTTGAAATATATGACAAACGACCGTTGCCTGTCCTCTCTATCCCTTTTTCCGCGAAGCAAATCCACCTTAAACCAACTGCCAACTAATGTTGTAGGGGAGGGCCTTGTGTCCTCCCGAAAACCTTTCCTCCAAATCCCGTCCACAAACGAAGCATATCAACCTCAACGGACGGTCACTGACCGTCCCTACAATCAACGCATGAAAACAACCGTAGGGACGTTCCTCGCCGGAGACGGCCCACCCCTTTGGGCTTCGCCCATCTCCCCTAGCAGGGGAGTCTCATCGATCGTCCGCAACCTATCTGTTAGATCCCGTTCTTACGCGAAGCATACTTGACATTCATTACAGGATCTTTCATTGATCGTCCGTCTCCTTTCCCTCAAATCCCATCCAACGCCAACAGCCGCACGCATATGCGCACGGCTGTCGGCAAGGGGTTCAGATAAGGAAATGGGTATGAGTTCAGACGCATAAGCGTCTTGGGGAAAGCAATTGGATGAATAACAATTTTTTGTGGCTAATCTGTCGCCACACCTCTATATATAATATCCTCAGGCGATCTCAGCCGCCTTGGGAATCTTCACGGTATATTCGATGTAGTCGTCCGTTTCCGAGCGTCTGGAGATCGCGTTGATCCCCGACAGACGCATCGTATCGACCGCTTTGTTGATGGTGTTGACAAAGATCCTCACATCCTTGACAACCACCTTTCTCTCGCCTTTTTTCGGCTGTTCCTCGGGCTTTTTCCGCATCAGGACATCCGTCACCAGCGCTTCGCTCGCGCCGACACTGAGGTTCTCTGTGATGATACGGCTGAGCACCTCCCGTCGCAGCGACTCGTCATTGATCCGCAGCAGCGCCCGCGCGTGACGTTCGCTCAGGTTCGCCGTCAGGATCCATTCCTGTTCCTCAAAGGATAACCGCAGCAGCCGCAGCTTGTTCGCGATCGTGCTCTGCTTTTTGCCGAGCTTGATCGCCGCCTGTTCCTGCGTCAGTCCGTATTTTCTGATCAGGCGCGCGATCCCGCGACCTTCCTCAAACATATTCAGATCCGCGCGTTGCAGGTTCTCGATAAGCGCCAGCAGCGCGCTTTCTTTATCGTTGCATTTATGTACGACGCACGGAACGCGATTCAGCCCCGCCATGATTGCCGCCCTGAGCCTGCGCTCACCCGCGATCAGCTCAAATTCGGTCGCGTTGATCCTCCTGACCACCAGCGGCTGAAGGATCCCGTTCTCGACGATCGAGCGCGACAGGCTCCGCATCTCCTCTTCGTCAAAGTTACGACGCGGCTGTGTTTTATTCGGGCGGATCTGGATCGTCGAAACCATCAGTACTTTATTATCGTTCCGGATCAAATTCATCGCCCTCACCCCGCAAGAAGAACTATGCTGTCGGGTCAGGTTCACAGCCTGTCCCTGCACCTATAGTATAGCTCCCATCTGTCAAGAAAGCTGTCGAAGCCTGCGCGAAAATTGAACAACCTTTTGTCGAAACAACAGAAAAAAGGTCTGTCGTAAAATAAAATATGTCATTCTGAACGCTAGTGAAGAATCTGAAAGCGCTCGATTTTCCGTTAGATTACACATGACAGGTCTAATCTGATTGGATAAATTGCACGATAAGATCCTTCGCTAAAGCTCAGGATGACACGCAAAGGGGCTGTCGCACTAAGAAATGCGACAGCCCTCCCTGCTGTCCTAAAATGTTTCACGTGAAACATTTGTCGAATCCTCTGGCCGTATCACAACGGTTTCTTTTTGATCTGTTTGCTCTTCCGCGGATATTTTTCGGGAGTCGGCGCGACCTTATCGATCACGATGATCCCCCTCTCGCCCGCGTCGCCGAGCGAGAATAGGTGCTTCTCCCCTACTCTGCCGCCCAGCTCGCCGATCGCGTTCTTCGCTTCTTCCAATTCTTCCTCCGCGGACTTGCCTTTCATTGCGATGAAACGTCCGCCTACGCCGACATACGGCAGGCAGTATTCCGCCAGCACCTTCAGCGAGGCGACCGCCCGCGCGACGGCAACTTCATAGTTTTCGCGGAACAGGATCTCCCGCGCGCCTTCCTCCGCGCGCCCGTGAACGGTCACAACGTCCTCCAGTCCCAGCTGCTCACAGACTTCATCGAGAAACGAGAGCCGCTTTTGCAGGCTGTCGAGCAGCGTCAGGCGGATATCGGGTCGCGCGATCTTGATCGCCAAGCCCGGAAAACCCGCGCCTGTCCCGACGTCGATCATGCTTACTCCCTGCGGGATGTCCGCATATTTCAAGAGCATCAGGCTGTCGATAAAATGCTTGACCGCCACATCGCGCGGTTCGGTCAGCGCGGTCAGATTCATTTTTTCATTCCATTCGATCAGCAGCTCATCATATCGGCAGAACCGCTCAAAGGCGACCTCGTCGAGCGCTATATCAAATTCACGGAGCGCCTTTTTGAAAACGTCTGAAAAATCACGCATCCTCTGCCCTCCTGTGGTTCTGTTTCATCAGATAGATCATCAACACATTGACGTCGGCGGGCGATACGCCGCTGATACGGCTCGCCTGACCGATGTTCAACGGTCGCACGGCATTCAGCTTTTCCTGCGCTTCCAGCCGCAGACCCGTGATGGTCTTGTAATCGATATCCGTCGGCAGGAGCTTGTTTTCGAGCTTCCGCATACTCTCCACCGCGCTGAGCTGTTTTTTGATATAGCCGTCATATTTCACCGCGATCTCGACCTGCTCAAAGATATCCCTCGGCAGATCGGGACGGGTCGTGTCGATCTCTGTCAACGCTTCATAATTCAACTCGGGTCGCTTGAGCAGATCGATCAGGCGGATCCCTGTCGTAACGTCCGATGTTTCACGTGAAACCAGAATCGCGCTGAGCTTCTCCGACGGCGCGATGACCGTGCGCCTGACGCGTTCGGTTTCCTCTTTGATCAATTCCTGTTTTTTGTTGAAGCGCTGCCATCTGTCCTCGCCGATCAATCCGAGCCGATACCCCATCGGCGTCAGGCGCTCATCCGCGTTATCCTGACGCAGGATCAGGCGGTATTCGCTGCGGGAGGTCATCATGCGGTACGGTTCATTCGCGCCCTTGGTGACCAGATCGTCGATCAGCGTGCCGATATAGGATGACGCGCGGTCGAGGATAAAGGGCTCTTTTCCCTGTACCTTCAACGCGGCGTTGATCCCCGCGACCAAACCCTGCGCCGCGGCTTCCTCATAGCCCGATGATCCGTTGAACTGACCCGCACCGTATAAGCCCGGAAATTCCTTGAATTCCAAAGTCGCCAGCATCGACTGCGGATCGATACAATCATATTCGATCGCGTAGGCAGGCCGCATCACGACCGCGTTCTCCAAGCCCTTGATGGTGTGATAAAACTGTAACTGAACTTCCTCGGGCAGTGATGACGACATCCCCTGCAGATACATCTCCTCGGTATCCTCACCGCACGGCTCGATAAAGAGCTGATGCCGTTTCTTTTCCGAAAAGCGGACGATCTTATCCTCCAGACTCGGACAATACCGCGGGCCGACGCCCTCGATCTTTCCGCCGTACAGCGGACTGCGATGGATATTCTCCAAAATGATATTCTTGGTATTTTCGTTGGTCCACGATACATGACAGACGACCTTGTTTTCAACCGGAGTCAGCGTATCATAGGAAAACGGCGTCGTCGGTTCATCACCCTCTTGCACCTCCAGCTCGGAGAAATCGATCGAGGCGCGCTTGACGCGAGCCGGCGTACCGGTCTTGAAGCGGCGGGTCTTGACGCCGAGCTTTCTGAGGCTTTCGCCGAGGAACGCCGCGGGAAAGATCCCGTCGGGGCCGGATTCATAGCTGACCTCGCCGACAAAGATCCTGCCGCCGAGATAGGTGCCCGTCGCGATGACGACGGTCTTTGCCTCAAACACACCCAGCATACGGGTCGTGAGAAGCCATGTTCCGTTTTCGCCGCGTTCAAGCTCCGTGATCTCCGCCTGTCTGAGATCGAGATTCTCCTGCAGCTCCAGCGTGTGCTTCATGCGCGCCGAATACCTGCGGCGGTCGATCTGCGCGCGCAGAGAATGTACAGCAGGGCCTTTTCCGCGGTTGAGCATCCTCGACTGGAGGGTACATTCGTCTGCCGCTCTGCCCATCTCGCCGCCCAGCGCGTCGATCTCGCGGACTAAATGGCCTTTAGCCGTGCCGCCGATCGACGGATTACACGGACAATTGCCGACAGCGTCCATATTGATTGTAAAAACAGCGGTCTTGCATCCGAGCCGCGAGGCGGCAAGCGCCGCCTCGATTCCGGCGTGTCCCGCGCCGATCACGGCGACATCGTACGCGCCCGCAAAATAGGTTGACATGAAATCACATCCGATTTGTTGTATTGGATATGGTTGATTGCCCATATGTATATTTATTGATCGGACGACCAATGGTCGTCCCTACTACCAACTGACAGCTACTTTCCCACACAGAAGTTGTGGAATACTCTGTCTACGACCTCATCGGTCACGCGTTCGCCGGTCAGCTCACAGAGATAGCCGACCGCTTCCTCGATCGAGATCGTGACCGCGTCGAAGGTCATTCCGATGTCCAGCGCCGTCAACGCCTCCCGCGTACTGTCAAAGGCTTTCTTGGTCAGGTTGCGCTGGCGCTCATTATAGATCAGCGCGTCTGTCGAGGAAAAGTCCTCGATCGCACAGATCTGCTTGATCGCCTTGATCAGCTCCGCGACCCCTTCGGATCGTTTCGCCGACATGGGGATAACGGTCGCAAAATGCGCTTTGATTAACGTATCATCGATGACCCGCGGCAGATCGGCTTTGTTGAGGATCGCGATCGCGGGCGTATCACCGATCTCTTCGATCAGCTCCTCGTCCTCCTCTGTCAGCTCCTTTGAGCCGTCAAAAACACAGAGGATCAGGGAAGAGGCGTTCATCCTGTTTTTTGCCTTATCCACACCGATCTTCTCGACAACATCCTCCGTCTCACGGATGCCCGCGGTATCGGAAAGATTGAGGATCAAGTCATCCAAATTGACGCTTTCCTCGACGACGTCGCGGGTCGTACCCGCAACCTCGGTGACGATGCTTTTGTCATATCCCGCCAACAGATTCATCAGCGTGCTTTTGCCGACGTTCGGTTTTCCGACGATGGCGGTATCGATCCCGTCGCGCAGCACCCTGCCGTTATCATAGCCCTTCAGGATCGCGCTCAATTCTTCCAGAGCGTTTTCCAATGCGCCGCACAGTTCGTCATCCTCGATCTCGGGGATATCCTCCTCCGGATAATCCGCCCACGCGGAAAGATGCGCCGCCTTGGAGAGTAACGCGGTCTTGACCGCGTCGATCCGTTTGGATAACGCGCCGTCCTTAACAGACAGCGCCGCCTTGACAGCGGTACGGGATCGGGCGGAGATGATATCCATGACCGCCTCGGCTTCTACCAGATCGAGCTTGCCGTTCAAAAACGCGCGCTTGGTGAATTCTCCTGCCTGCGCCGGTTCCGCGCCGGCGTCATAGACTGCGCGCAGAACGCGGTTGGTCACATACAATCCGCCGTGACAGCTCAGCTCGACGACATTCTCGCCGGTGTAGCTGTGTGGCGCTCTGAAAACGGACACGATACATTCGTCCAGCTTTTCGTCGCCGGCATACGCCGCGCCCAAAGCGCAGGTGTAGCCCTTCATATCGGATAGTTTTTTATCGGTATAGGCGGTGAAAACCTTTTCCGCGATCGGGATCGCATCCTCCCCGGAGATACGGATGACGGAGATCCCCGCCGTTGCTTTTGCGGTCGAAATCGCCGCGATAGTCGTTTCTTTCATATGGTTCATTTCATCCTGAATGTTTCACGTGAAACATTTTATATTGATTTCTGATAAAACGCTTTCATTATGGGATAACAAAAACGGGCGGAGACCGCCCGTTTTATTCTTCAGTACTCGCCTTCGTTGAGGGGTTTACGGTCGGGATTGGGAGCGGGGGACTGCTTCGGCTTGCTGTTATATCTGCCTCTGCCGCCGTTGTTGGGTCTTCTGCCGCCTCTGCCGCCTCTGTTGCGGTTATTGCCGCGTTTGCCGTCGGGACCGATGACAACATGACGGTTGAGGTTTTCGCCTTCGCTCCAGGAGGTAGCGCCGTCGATCTTCTGAACGGAGGTATGGATGATTCTGCGCTCATAGGGGTTCATCGGCTCAAGCACGCTCTTTTTGCCGGTCTTAGCCGCTTTGATCGCCAGTCTGCGACCCAGGGACTCGAGAGTCTTTTCGCGCTTTTCGCGATAGTCGCCGGTATTGATGACGACTCTCTTGTAAGCGGGATCGACGCGATTTGCCGCAAGACAGGTCAGGTACTGCAGTGCGTCCATGGTCTCGCCTCTGCGGCCGATGATAAAGCCGACGTCGTCGCCTTCGATATCGATGGTGATGACGTTATCCTCATCCTTGGTAGAGAGGGTGATACCGGACAGCTCCATGTTATCGATGATGTTGCGTATGAAATCCTCCGCTGCCTGAGCGGCGCTTTGCTTCAAGGTGACTTTTACCTTAGCGGGATGACCGCCGAAAAGTCCGAGCACCTTTTTGCTCTGCATCTCGATGATCTCAAAATCTATACGGTCGTCGTAGGTCTCTACGCCGAGTTCCTGACAGGCTTTTTCCTTGGCTTCTTCAACCGTAGCGCCTGTTGCGATTACTTCTCTTAACAATGTTACACCTTCTTATACTAAACAGTGATTACTTTTTCTTTTTGTTCTTTGCGGATTTTTGCTCCTCTTTCTTTTGCGGGGCAGAGGGAACATATTCGTAGGCGACCTTTGCTTCCTTTAACTCAAGCAGGGCGACGTGCTGTGCCTCTGCTTTTGCGGTGAGGTTCTGCGGTGAATAGAATTTTGTGATGATCACCGTCTGCGCGAAGCCGATAACGGTAGAGCAGATCCAGTAGAAACCGACTGCGCCGGGAACGATATAAGAGATATATACCGTGATCAGCGGCAGACCGAGCATCATATACTTCATACAGCCCTGTTGCTGCTGCATGACGCCCTTCTGCATACGCATGGTCAAAAGCTGAGAGCCGATCGAGGTGATCAGTACCAGCGCGGGGATGATGATGATCAAAGACCAGAAGCCGTTGTTGCTCGGGATATCGAGCAGGTCAAGTCCTAAGAAATGGAAGCCGCCCGCAAGGTTTTTGATCTGGCTGACGTCGGAGTTAGAGAGGACGTCGGACAGTCCCTGCTTTTGCAGCATCGCAAAGGAATCGGGATTGTTGAAAATACGAAGGATATCCATCTCGTGATAGATATTGTTGGACGAAACGTTGATGCCGGGGATACCGTTGACAAAATTCAACAGATTGGTCATCTTGTCGGACGCGATATGGATAACGTTCGACAGGGGACGTACGACAGAGTAATAGATACCGAGCATGATGAACATCGGAAAAAGCGATGTCAAACAGCCGCCGAACGGAGAAGCGCCCTCTTTTGCGTAGAGCTTCTGTACCTCTTCGTTGTATTTTTGTTTGTTATTGCCGTACTTTTCTTTGAGCTCGCGCTGCTTGGCCTGAAGGCGCGAGTTTGCCGCCATGCTCTTTTGCTGCTTGACGGAGGTCGGGAACATCAGCAATCTTGTCAGGATCGTGAAGAAAAAGATAGCGACGCCGAAATTCTGGAATACATAGAACAGCGCCCATAATACATAGCCGAAAGCCCAGCCTACATAGTTAAAAATCTGAAACATAGATAAAAGCCTCTCTTAAAGCTTCATAATTTGTGGTCTTTCTCGGGGACGGGGTCGTAGCCGCCCTTTGACCACGGATTACAACGCAGGATTCTCCACAGCCCCATGAAGCCGCCTTTGAAAGCGCCGAAGCGCTCGATCGCTTCGTAGGTATATTGGGAACAGGTTGGATAATACTTACACTTGGGTTTGGTGTGGGGTGAGATAGCAGTCTGATAGATGCGGATCATTCTGAGCAGCAGTTTTTTCATGATGATCTCATAATGCCGAGGGAGCATAGATGCGCGCGCATATATCGCTCTACCTCATAGCTTTTTAAAAAACAGGTTTTTGTTCGCGCGACAAAAATGATGTCGTAGTTTTGGTTCATATCTACGGGAAGATGTGAGAACGCCGCGCGGATCAGTCTGCGGCTGCGATTGCGTCTGACTGCTTTGCCGACCTTTTTGGAGGTGGTTATTCCGATTCTAAGGTTATTATTTTTATTTTTGATAGCGTAGGTGACCAGCCCGGGGGAGACACAGCTTTTTCCGTGTCTGTATGCCCTCTGAAAATCCCGGTTGCCGGTAATAGAAGTAATTTTCATCAAACCACCGAAAACAGTTATTGGGAACAAAAGCTGTCCCCGCTCAAAAAACAGCGCCCTGTGCGCGTTTTTCTCTGCGCCGCTCCGGAACAAACGGGGCGGACGACAAAATTTCGTTTACTTTGAGATTCTCCCATAAAGTAAAAGAAAGACCACTGCTGTGAGTGGTCTTAGGTTTTAGTATGACAGCTGCTTTCTGCCCTTTGCTCTTCTTCTTGCAAGAACCTTGCGACCGTTGCTGGTAGACATTCTCTTTCTGAAGCCGTGCTCTTTTTTGCGATGGATCTTTTTGGGCTGATATGTTCTGAGCATTTAGAACCCTCCTTTCGGGTACATAACCTTACAATCTAGCATTATACCGTAATTTTTCCTTTTAGTCAATAAAAATTTTTGATTCATATAATGTTTTTATATAATACTAAAAGATTGATTTTTCAGAACACAATATATAGTATTTTCTGACGAATGGAGGCACTATTTTTGATCATTCAATTTTTGATTCGGGGATGATTTTTGACGTCCGAGATTTTTGAACGATGATTTTTCGGAGGATCCGTCGGGAAAAGTATCTTTGATTTTTCAAAATGAGGGCGATCGGACAGGGCGGATTTTGAGAGCCTATATTATTGATGTATATAAATACTTATATATGTGAAAAAAGTTAAAATATTGTAATGGAAAATTGGTTGCTTTTATCGGGTAATTTTGGTATAATAAATGCGATAATGGGATAAAATGGGGTTGTATAAAAACAGCGACGTTTTTTCGCCGGTTTTTTTGTGAATTTTGTACGGTTCAAAACGAAATTCGACACGGTTTTTAGCCATTTTTTGAGGCGATTTTTTTCAATGTTTTTTTGATGATTTTTTATCCCGCATCTTCAGCTTTTATTTTCGATTTACCATCCGGAGTATAACAGATAAGGAAGGAAAAATTTATGGATAATTTTAACGAAGGCTGGGCGATCATCTGCGATTATCTCAGGCAGGAAAAAAAGATCGTTGACGTAGCCTATAAAACATGGATCTCGAGGATCGAACCGATATCCATCGACTTTGAAAAGGGCGTCATCACCCTGATGGTCCCGAACGACTTTCACCGCCAGACCTTGATCCGCGGTTATCTTCCGAAGCTGGAGGAAGCGTATGAGGCGGTATTGGGTACGAACTTTGAGACCGTTTTCATCATTCCCGAGGAAAATGAGAAGAGTAAAGAAAAGTTATTGGGCGAGGAGACCTCCGTCGATACCGGGTACGAATTCACATTTGACACCTACATCATCGGCTCCTCCAATAAATTCGCTCACGCCGCGTCGATGGCGGTCGCGCAGAATCCCGCCTCCGCATATAACCCGCTGTTTATCTACGGCAACTCGGGACTGGGCAAAACACATCTGCTGTACGCGATCGGCAACGAGATCAAGAGCCGTGATAAAAGCTGTAACGTCATCTATATCAAGGGCGAGGATTTTGCCAACGAGATCATCCAGTCCATCATGAACAAGACGACCGCGCAGTTCAGACAAAAATACAGACAGGCGGATGTGCTGCTCGTCGACGACGTCCAGTTCATCGGCGGCAAGGAAAGCACGCAGGAGGAATTCTTCCACACCTTCGACGCCTTGTATGACGCGAAAAAACAGATCGTTCTCACATCCGACAGACCGCCGAAGGAGATCAAGGTTCTGACCGATCGTCTCAGAGGCAGATTCGAGATGGGACTTCTCGCGGACATCCAGCCGCCGGATTTTGAGACGCGCATGGCGATCATCAAGAGAAAAGCGGAGATCATCGGACTGGATCTGAACAATGATCTGTGCGAATACATCGCCAACAAATTAAAGACCAATATCCGACAGCTCGAGGGCGTCGTCAAAAAGCTGATGGCGCGGTATAACCTGACGAAAGAACCGCCGACGCTGAATACCGTTAACGAGACCATCGCGGAGATTCTCAACGATGATACGCCGCCGGAGCTGACCGTCGAGAAGATCATCGACGAGGTCGCGCGTACCTTCGGCGTAAACAGCGAGGATCTGAGATCGACAAAATCCCGCAGAGCGGAGATCAACAAGCCCCGACAGATCGCCATTTATATCGTCAGAGAGCTGACCACCCTTTCGATGGAGAGCATCGGTAACGAATTCGGCGGCAGACATTACTCCACGATCGTCTATACCGTCCAGCAGGTCGAGAAGAATATCAAAAATGATCCTTCTCTGAGAGAGACCGTCGAGGATATCATCAAAAATATCAGAGAGAGATGAAATCTCTTTTTCTCTTTTCTTCTTCAGATAAACATCATTTTTAAAAGATATGATAAAAGCACGCTTTCAACATTTCCATAATTATCCTCTCCACATCTTTCCACCCAATGTTGAATATTCATCAGAAAGAAAAAAGAAGACGCGCCTTCTCCTTAATGTTTGGAGAGAAGTATGGAAGAAGAAAGCAATTAAAATGCGGGGTAGGAGAGATTTCCTCTTTTCCACAGCCCCTACTACTATTACTAAATAAGATATATTTCATATCATTACATAGTTGATAATGAGCAGAATTGAAAAAATGAACGGCTTGTCATAATGATGAGCGGAAAGGATTATAATGATGAGATTCAAATGTATGAGATCGGACCTGTCCTCGGCAGTCGGTAACGTATCGCGCGCTGTTTCCGCAAAGGCGACCATCCCCGCACTGGAGGGCGTGTTGATCAAAGCATATCATAATACGCTCGAGATCTCCGGCTATGATCTTGAGATCGGTATCGTGACACAGATGGAAGCGACGGTCGCCGAAGAGGGTGAGGTCGTAGTATCCGCGAGACTTTTCAATGATATCATCCGCAAGCTGCCGGAGGAGATCGTCAACATCGAGACCGATGACAGAATGATCACCTATATCAAGTCCGGCGCGGCGGATTATCAGATCGTCGGTATCAATTCCGCCGAATATCCGGAGCTGCCCAATGTCGATGAGCTGAATTCCTTTGAGATCAAGGCGGAGCTGCTCAAGAATATGATCCGTCAGACCGTTTTCGCGGTTTCCGACAATATGGCAAAGCCGATCTATACCGGTTCTCTGTTTGAGATCGAAGATCATATTTTCCGTATCGTCGCGGTCGACGGTTTCCGTATGGCGATCCGCGAGGAAAATGTTGACTGTGATATCCACACAAAGTTTGTTGTTCCCGGAAAAACACAGAACGAGATCTTGAAGCTGATCACCGATAACGATAAGGACGTCAGCCTCAAGATCGGTCAGCGTCATATCATGCTGAAGATCGAGAATTACAGCATCATTTCCAGACTGATCGAGGGCAACTTCCTGGATTATAAAACGACGGTTCCGAAAACAGCCAGCACCGAGTTTGTGATGAATACAAGGATCCTGGCGTCGGCGGTGGACAGAATGTCGCTGTTGACCAATGAAAAGATCCAGTCGCCGGTCAGATGCACCATCACCGCGGATCAGATCAAGCTCGCCTGCTCGACGACCGTCGGCAGAGCGAACGATATGATTCCTGCCTCGGTCAGAGGAAATGACGTCGAGATCGGTTTCAATAACCGTTATCTGCTCGACGCGCTGAAAAACGCCGAGACCGACGAGATCAAGGTCATGCTCAACGGCAGTCTTTCGCCGATGATCATCAAACCGGTCCAAGGGGACAGCTTTACTTTCCTGGTCGTTCCGATGAGATTGGCAGCGGAATAAAATCACTTAAATTAGGAGTTAGGAATTAGGAGTTAGGAATGAATGGCGGGCTCTGCCCGCACCCGATACTGCAATTTCTCAGTCGGTCGGACACGAATGTCTGTCGACAGCTTCTTTTGATAAAAGGAGCCTTTTATGGAAAAAGTTACGATCAATGAAGAATTTATACGGCTGGACAGTCTGATGAAATATTCCGGCTTATGCAACAGCGGCGGTAGAGCGAAATATCTCATCCAAGGGGGAGAGGTCAAGCTCAACGGCGAGGTTTGCGAAATGAGAGGAAAAAAGATCAGACCCGGCGACAAGATAGAATATAACGGCAGAACGGTTGAGGTTGTGCGGGATTGATAGTCAAAGAGCTGCGTTTTGAAAACTACAGAAATCTGAAAAATAATAGCATCATGCCCGCGAATAACGTCAACGTGATCTACGGCGAGAACGCGCAGGGAAAGACCAATCTGTTGGAAGCAATCTGGCTGTTTTGCGGCGGTCATTCCTTTCGCGGATCGAAAGAAAATGAGATGATCGCGTTCGATCAAAAATTCTTTCGGCTGGGGATGGATTTTCTGTCCGGAGAAAGAGAACAAAACGCGGATATCGCGTTCGGTCAGAATCGCAAGCAGATTTGGATCAACGGGATAGAGAGAGGTTCCTCCTCTTATCTGACCGAGGTCTTTTCGGCGGTCGTCTTTTCACCCGAGCATCTGAACCTGATCAAAAGAGGACCGAATATCCGGCGTCGCTTCATCGACGCGGCAATCTGTCAGCATCGCATCCGTTATGCGTCGCTCCTCTCGAAATACCAGCAGATCATCAATCAGCGAAACGCGCTGTTGAAGGATATCCGAAAACACAGCGAGCTGAAGGATACCCTGACGATCTGGGATGATTCGCTGACGGTCGTCGGCGCGCAGATCATGAAGGAACGCTATGATTATCTGAAAAAGCTGCGTGAGCCGGCAAGAAGCTATCATCAGGGTATTTCCGCGGAAAAGGAATTGCTGGATATCGAATATCTTTCGACAACAAAGACGGATGAAGCGGATGATCTTGATACGCTCAGAGAAAAGCTCAGAAGCGCGTATGATGCGTCACAGCGGGAGGATTTTTATACCGGGTATACCTCGGTCGGCCCGCACAGGGATGACCTCGATTTCAAGATTAACGGGATCTCTGTCAGACGGTTCGGTTCGCAGGGACAGCAGCGATCGACGGTACTGTCGCTGAAGCTGAGCGAGGCGGAGCTGCTTTTTGAAAAGAACGGCGAGCGTCCCGTCATCCTGCTGGATGACGTATTGTCGGAGCTTGACAACAGTCGTCAGGACTTTTTGCTGAACAAGGTCGAAGCCTATCAGGTTTTTGTCACCTGCTGTGAGGAAAGCAATAAAGAGCAATTGAAAAACGGCAAGGTTTTTTATATTGATAACGGGGTGGTAAAATGAAATATCTGCACCTCGGAAAGGATACCTCGATCGAGATTAAAAATATCGTCGGTATCTTTGATATGGACACCAGCACGGTGTCGAAGCACACGAGAGAGTTTCTCAAAACGTGTGAAAAAGAAAACAGAGTCGTCAGCGTCAGCTTTGAGCTGCCGAAGTCGTATATTCTCTACGACTTTGACGGAGAATATTCCGTGTATCTTTCTCCGCTGAACGCGGCGACGCTGCTTAAGAGAATGGAAGAATAAAGATTTCGGATCGAAATGATCCAACTATTTCAATGAGATATAGGAGCTGAATTTATGAGTCCTACCAGATGTCCGTATTGCGGCAAAAAGATCTCGTATTTCAAGGCGTTTTTTATTCGCCGCAGAGGTGAATACTTCTGTAAGAAATGCAAAAAAGAATCGAATATCCATATCAAAAAATCGATATGGCTGTTCTTTATCGTCGTGCTCTTGATGTCGCTGGCGATCATGGGTTTCTACACGTTCTTTACCAATAAAGAGAATCTGTGGTTTTTGTTGTTTGTCCTGATCCCGTTCATCGTCTTTTATCTGTTTTCGCCGCTGTTCATCCGATTGCGGCCGAAGATGAAATTTCAGGATTCGCTGTATGATACCGAGATGGTTGATAACGCGAACGATCCCGATCCGACGATGCAGGAAAGCGCCAAGGTCGTTCCGACCTTTGTGGACGACGTGATCCTCGGCGACGATGATTATAAGCCCGCAATCAACTCGGATATATTCAACGCGATCAAGGAAGAGCGGAAGGTCGTCGGCGAAACGGACGGCGGTACCAAGAGCTTTGATCGGTTCGAAAATATCTCGAGCAGAAAAATCGCGGGAGATACTATGCCGGTCGGAAATCTGAAGGATATCCCCGTCAAAGCAGAGGAAAAAACCGCTCCTGTTGTGTTAAAGGAAGAACCGGTCGCGGAGGTCAGCACGCAGGAGATCGACAGCATCCTTTCGGATCTGGAATCCGATATCGATCATGTTTAAGCTGCCGGTATGCCCGCACTGCGGGACGGTGTATCGCTATAAAGATACCAAGAACGCGATCATTAATAAAGAAAACGAGTGTTATCACTGTCATAATAAATTCAGGATTAAACTGTTCCCTTATGTGCTGATCGAAGCGGTCGCGCTGATCGCAATCAGCATCGGTATCAACCTGCTGATTCTCTCGCGGATGTCATCGTTGAATCTGATACCGCTGTTTGTGATTACGATCGGTATTCTGGTGATCGTGATACTACTGGTTCCGTTTTTCACGCACTTTGTCAAGACGGAAAAAGAGAAAGATAAGAAAAAGAAGAAGTAATGAAATAAACGGAGGTAACGGCTTTGGATAAGAAAGAAAAGATCATGAAAACAGAAGAAGCTGTTGAAGAATTATTGAAAAGAGCAGAGACGCCGATCGAAGGGGAAAATTCGCTTGACGATACGGCGGATATCCAAACGGTCGATATCGAAAACGATGAAAAGATGACCAAGGTCGAGGGCGAATACGGCGCGGATGAAATTCAAGTCCTTGAGGGTCTTGAGGCGGTCAGAAAACGTCCCGGTATGTATATCGGTTCGACCGGCGAGAGAGGTCTGCATCATCTGGTATATGAGATCGTCGATAACTCCATCGACGAGGCGCTCGCGGGTTACTGCGACAAGATCGACGTCAGCATCCTGCCCGGCGAGATCATCCGCGTCAAGGATGACGGCCGCGGCATCCCGGTCGGCATCAACTCAAAGATGGGTCTGCCGGCGGTGACGGTCGTCTTTACCGTGCTGCACGCGGGCGGTAAGTTTGGCGGCGGCGGATATAAGGTATCCGGCGGTCTGCACGGCGTCGGCGCCTCGGTCGTCAACGCGCTTTCCGAATGGCTCGAGGTTCGCGTCTGCGATGGCGAGAACATTTACTATCAGCGATACGAGCGCGGCAAGATCATGAATGATCTGGAGATCATCGGTAAATCGACCAAGAGAGGTACCGAGGTTCGCTTCAAGGCGGATAAGGAGATCTTCAAGGATACCGACGTTTATGATTACAACACCTTAGCGCGCCGACTCAGAGAACAGGCTTTTCTGAATGCGGGCGTCAACATTGAGCTCAAGGATGAGCGTGATCCCGAGCATATCACGGACAAGATCTTCTTCTTTGAGGGCGGTATCCGCGAATTTGTCAATTACATACACAAGAAAAAGGGATATACGCCGATCCATGACGAGGTCATCTACCTGAGAACCGCGAACATGGAGAACACCTGTGAGGTCGAGATCGCGATGCAGTATAACGACAGTTATAACAACGACATCCGCTCCTTCGCCAACAATATCCACACTACCGACGGCGGTACGCATGAGGAGGGCTTCCGCAGAGCGCTGCCGCGCGTCATGAACAATTACGCGACAAAATTCAACAAGATCAAGGAAAAAGATAAAGACCTCAAGCTGGAATTTGAGGATTACAAGGAAGGTCTGACGGCGATCATCTCGGTCAAGATCACCGAGGCGCAGTTTGAGGGTCAGACGAAGGCAAAGCTCGGCAATACCATCGTTCGTTCGATGGTCAGCAAGCTGATCACGGACAAGCTCAGCGAATTTTTGGAGGAGAATCCCGCCTCCGCGTCGGCGATCCTCGACAAGGCGCTTGCTTCCGCAAAGGCAAGAGAGGCCGCGAGAAAAGCGCGTGAGAATGTCCGCAGAAAGACGGGTCTGGAATCCGCGTCGCTGCCCGGTAAGCTCGCCGACTGTCAGAGTAAGGATCGTTCCGAGACAGAGATCTATATCGTAGAGGGTGACTCCGCGGGAGGCTCTGCAAAGCAGGGACGTGACAGAAAGTTCCAGGCGATCCTGCCGCTGTGGGGCAAGATGCTGAACGTTGAAAAAGCAAGACTGGATAAGGTCTACGGCAACGATAAATTAACGCCGGTCATCACCGCGCTTGGCGCGGGCATCGGCGAGGAGTTCGATATCGAAAAGCTCAGATATGACAAGATCATCATCATGGCGGATGCGGACGTCGACGGCTCGCATATCCGCACGCTGCTGCTGACGTTCTTCTTCCGCTATATGCGTCCGCTGATCGAAGAGGGTCACGTTTATATCGCACAGCCGCCGCTGTACAGGATATCCAAGGGCAAGGATAATCATCGCTATGCCTACACCGATCAGGAGAGAGACGAGATCCTCGCGTCGATCGAGGGAAAGACGACCATCCAGCGATATAAGGGTCTTGGTGAGATGGATCCCGAACAGCTTTGGGAGACGACCATGAACCCCGCGACCAGAACTATGCTTAGAGTAGAGCTGAGCGACGCGCAGGAGGCGGACGAGACCTTCTCGATCCTCATGGGCGATCAGGTCGAACCGCGCAGAGAGTTCATCGAGACCAACGCGAAGTATGTGCAGAACTTAGATGTATAATGAGAAATTAGGAATAATGGGTGGGATCTTCCCACACCTGAAGGTTTGAGATGATTAACTCTTTTTTGCGAGATTACCGCAAAATAGATTTGAGGTGTAATTTTGGATAACGAGAACAAGAATATCAATGAAAATATAGAAAACGGCGAGGATTTTGAGGCGGCATATGAGGATATGATGGAGCATACGCAGTTCAGCTCCGGTAAGATCATCAACGTCGATATCAACCGTGAGATGCGCAAGTCGTTCCTCGATTATTCGATGAGCGTTATCGTGGCGCGCGCGCTGCCGGACGTCAGGGACGGACTCAAGCCCGTTCACAGACGTATCCTCTACTGTATGTACGAGAACGGCATCACCGCCTCCAAGCCGCACAGAAAATGCGCGTATACCGTCGGTGAAGTGCTGGGTAAATATCACCCCCACGGCGACGCTTCCGTCTATGACGCGATGGTCAGACTGGCGCAGGATTTCTCAATGCGCTATATGCTGGTCGACGGTCACGGAAACTTCGGTTCGATCGACGGCGATCCGCCCGCTGCGTATCGTTATACTGAAAGTCGAATGAGTAAAATTTCCGCGGAAATGCTCGCGGATATCGATAAAGAAACCGTTGATTTTATGCCGACGTTCGACGATGTTCTGGAAGAACCGACGGTTTTGCCGGCGCGCTT
>OMTA01000015.1 GCA_900313895.1 uncultured Eubacteriales bacterium
AAGACGGTTTCTGCGGAGCATGACGCGGTCGGTTTTTTCGGGATCGGGTCCGCCCTCCTTGACGGTTGAGGTTCTGCCCAACTCACGGTCATCGAACGGCATCGCGCCCTGGGTGGGGAGCATCTTCTCCCACCACGCGTTGACCTCGGGAACCTTGGAGAAAAAGCGGTGTCCGCCCATATCCATGCGGTTGCCCTTATAGTTGACGGTACGCGAGATACCGCCGAAAACATCGCTCTCCTCGAGAACGGTGACTTCGTAATCCTTAGACTTATCCAGCAATTCGTAGGCAGCGGTCAGTCCCGCGGGACCCGCGCCGATGATCAAAACTTTTTTCATAACTTTTTACCTGACTGAAATCCTTTCAAAATGATACATCTTGTGCTTTTCGCAAATAGCCATTGTCATGATACACTATATCTTCCGCTTTGTAAACAAATGTTAAAAGATTGACATCTTTGCGTGCAAAAAAGAAGAAGATCGGGAGATCCCGACCTTCTCGTCTTAAGCATTATACTACATATCCGCCATAGCGATCGCGAGGATATACCATTTTCCTTCTGCCTGAACAAAATAGAAATCGCTATCCTGTGTCTGACCGTTATCGTTATTCTTCATGTGAATCTTTGCCTTTTCGATCCTCTGGATCTTGTCGACAGGGATCGTCGCCTCTGACAATGTCTTTTTGTAGGATTCAAGCTCTGACGCGCTGACGTCCTGTTCATCGGTGACGGTGAGCGTAAGGAGCTTTTTGACATTTTCCTTGCCCAAAGAACGGAAAGCCGTCATCATCGATGAGGTGTCACTGTTGGAAGAGGAGGTGAACTGCAGCTTCATGACCGAGCGCATCATCTCGGAGTACTTTGTCTCATAAACGCAGTCAAGCGCCTCGTCGATATGATCGTCCGCCATCTCTTCCACAAAGGTCTGGAGACAAGCCTGCGGTGTGCTGTTCTTTGCTCCGCTGAACCATTTCAAGCCGAACACATCCGTTCCGGTAAGCGGCAGGATCACGAGCAATACCAGCGCCGTGACAAGCAGGAGCGCGACGACGCAGATCGTGATGATCAGCCCTGTTTTCTTTTTCTTCGGCGGTTGGACAGGCATGGGTTGGTTATACCCGCCTCCGACGGGGGCAGGGGTATAGTCATAGGGATTGGGAGCCTGAGGCTGAGGGACAGCAGGCTGTCCCGTCGGATTGTATGTATACGGATTGTTCGCGGCGGAGACGGTGCGCTGATCATCCGCATAGCCTACGGTGATCGGTGAACCGCATTGGTTACAGAAAGACACATTGTCATCTACAAGGTTTCCGCATTTCTGACAAAACTTAGCCATCATGTTCATCCTTTCAAAAATGGTTCGCCGATTTCCATCGACATTATTATTCAAACAGGTTTGGATCCGTATCGGTCAGCGGGTTTTCTGAGCTTAAGAGGAACCATCGTCCGTCTGCTTTGATAAAAAACAGATCGACATCCTCGCTCATACCCATGACACTGATCTCTACCTGTGTTCTGATGATCTCATCGATCGGTTCGGTGGTCACGCCGCTTTCCGTAAGCGTTTTACGGATCGCTTCGTTATCCTGCGGGCCGACCTCTTCCTCTGATTTTACCCGAAGCTTGAGATACGCTTTGATCGTTTCCTTATCAATCCCATAGCTTTTGAGCAAACCGGCGGGGATCTGACCGAGATCCTGTGACGCCTCCTGCCTGAGCGCAGGCGAATAGTGATACTCGTAAATACAGTCAAGCGCTTTGTCATAATCGCCGTCGAGGATGGTATCGATCATGTGATCCAGCACTTCCTGCGGGGTACGAGGATTGCCGGCGCCGGTGAAATACAGCATCATAACGGCAAAGGCGACGCACAGTATCGCCAGAATCGCGCCTGAGGAGATCAAAAGCCCGGGGATATTCTTTTTTCTTTTACGCGGCGCGGGTTGAGGGATGACCTCTCTGCTCTCGGGCTCAGGCGCGGGTACGGCAGGTACAACGGGCGCGTAGGACACGGCGGCTTTCTTCGTCAAAAGGCAACCGCAGTTGGTACAAAAAGCATATTGAGGATCCGTCAGCCTACCGCATTTCGGACATGGATTAGACATAAGCGACCGCTCCGGTTTCGAGACTCAGCTCCGACATCAGTTAAGGAGCGTGCCGCATTCGGTACAGAACGGCATATTGGGGTCGGTGGAGATGAAGCCGCAATTCGGACAGCGGCGCACGCCGTGATCATGACCCGAAGCAGGAGCGGTTTGCGTCGTCAGCGGATTTCCGCAATTGACGCAAAAACGGACGCCCGCATCGCTGACAGCGCCGCAAGCGGGACAAATGTTCGCGGGCTCGGGCGCGGCGAATGATCTGCTCACAACAGGGGGTTGAGGCGTTTCATTGATCGGTTGCGGCACAACAGGTTCCGGTGTGAAGCCGAGATCCTGCTCCGGCGCGGGGTTATTCTCCACGGCGGGCTGAGGATCATAAACAGGGATCTGTTCAACTGCGGGCACAGGATCGATCACGGGGATCTGATCCGCGGCAGGATCCAGGATCGGGATATCCGCGATGTCCTCCACTGCCGGAACAGCCGTTCCCTGATCCTTGGGATCGTATTCTTTTGTCATGGGAACATCCGGATCAGGCTCCTGCGCGATGATCGGGGTACCGCACGCGGTACAGAAACGCATATTCTTTTTCATCTCGCTGCCGCAGTTGGAGCAGATGACAACATCGGGAGAAACAGCCGGCTCTTCGACTACGGGCTCTTCCTTCAGGCGAGCGCCGCAGCCGGAGCAGAAGATGCTGTCCTCACTGACACACGCGCCGCATTCGGGACAAGTCGGACCCTTCAGCGCAAGGATCCTTCGGTTGATCTCGGCGATCCTACCGGAAGAAGCGACCAGCTCGTCGACCAACGGCTTGAAGTCAGGCTCACAATCCGCGCTGTGTCTGAGATAGTACTGCTTGCCGATCTCGAGATAGACAGCCTGTTTGTTTTCTTCTTCCTGCGCGATCATCGCCTCGGCTTCTTCGATGCTGGCGATATGATTGATTTCGTTCGACATAGTAAACTCCTTTAAAATGATCAAATTCTGTTTTTGAGTATGGTTTTGATAACGGAAAAGACGATACCGACAATGAGTACCGCAATACTGATGCCGCCCATCACAAACGCGAATCCGCGAATCAGTTCGGACACCAGAAATATATTTTTGATAAATGAGAACACGAGCAATCCCGCCGCGATCAGCGTATTGATGACGCCGAAGAAGATGAACGCCTTACCGTTTGCGGCAAGTCCCGCCGGCAGATTGCCGTGATGGATCACAAAGACCAGCACGATGCACAGGACAAAAAGTCCCGCAGAGAGGATCAGCATCCATACGGAAAACGCGGTTGAGATCACATAGGGATCGACCCCGTATTTCTGCTTGAAATAGTTGCCGTTTTCATCGATGCTCAAAAAGCTCAGATCACCGCCGTCGATCCGTTGGCCGATATAGCGGATATCGCCGGCGGACATCGGGTAGGCAATACTGTCCTCTATCTCATCGCTGATCGATGTCAAAAACTCCGTGACCGCCGCGCCGTTGAGAAGGCTCGGCTTTCTGCCGAAGATAAAGAACTGGGTAAAATCCACCGCAAGGTTCTCGGCAAAGGTGTTTATACGACTGCCGGAAAGGAAGAGATTGACCGCCGTTTCCTCTAAAGGAATCGGCAGATAGGTCTCGGAATCGACGACGTTATCCATCAATATCCGCGTCAGTGTTTTTTCACCTTCATCGGTATCCACCTTCAGATCCGCGAGGGAGCCTTTGTGATACGCCTTGCGAACATTGCTTTCCGTAAAAGCGATGCGGCTCGATCCGATGAGCAACGCCGCAAAGCCGAACAGCAGCATCAGCAGACAGACAAAAAACGATGCGACCCTGCGTCCCGCCGTGGTCGGATGATAGGCCTTTCTCCTCGACCGCGAGGGATCCTGCCAGCTGCTCTCCTGAAAGCGCGGCGTGTTTTCCATCACGAAGGAATCGCGATAATCACCGGGCGTCTGCTTTTGCGGATACGCGTCGGAGGAAGGATAGGGATTATCCTGATTGATCGCCTGTGCGTATCGGGGCGGATACTGCGGCTCGACATCGATCCCGTCGATCATAACGGTCGGGCTGTCCTCGACAGGGCGGCTCTCAAAAGCGTCGCCTCCGTCAAAGGCGTCGCCGTAGACTTTCGTTTGAGGGGCGCCGTAGACACGGGTCTGAGGATCGCTGTATTCCTTTGTCTGCTCAGCCACGGGCGCTCCGCAAACGGGACAAAACCTGCTGTTATCGCTGAGCTCTTTGCCGCAGGATCGACAAAACACCGAATCCCTCCTGTTCTTCTCTGCCGACAGCTCGACAGATAGCCTTGATTGATGATATACACATTTATTATAAACGAACGAATATCAATATGCAATAAGATCGATAAAAAAAGCATAGGTTTTTTGATGGCATAATTCTTTTACAGAAATAAAAGGCTTGTTCCTATTCTTTTATACTAATCCTTGATAAAAAGATTTAATCAGATATTAGGGATAAATATCGCAGAGCACGGCGGGCAACGCAGGCAGGCTGGCGCCTGTCAAGGAGCCCAACAAAGCTATGCGGGATTTAGCCCAATAGATGATAAAGGTTTTAATTAAGGATTAGTATTACACAGCAAAAAAACAGCGGCTCAAATGAACCGCTGTGAAAGATCCGTATTATTTTGCGTAAAGCCGGTACAGCACCCACTGGGCAAGCCTTGTAGGCAGGAGCTTTACCAATGTGCATAACAAGCTGTAGACCGCGCCGGTCGAGCATAGGAGCTTCGGGCGTTTTGACAGAGCCGCCTTCGCGAGGATTTTTCCGGCATAAGCCGCGGAAAGTCCGTTTTGCTCGTCTTTTTCCATCTTGCTGACCGAACGCTCGATCCTGCCCGCGTACTCGTCGTTTCCCGCGGCGGACTTTTTGCGCGCCGCCGTAAAGCCGGTCTTGATATCGCCGGGCATCACGACCGCGACCTTGATCCCGTAGGGACGCACCTCGTTATATAGCGCCATCGCATAGGAGATGATCGCCGCCTTGCTTGCCGAGTACCATGTTTGAAACGGGATCGGCGTTACGCCCGCGACGGATGAGGTCATCACCAGCCTGCCGCTGCGGCGTCGGCGCATATGAGGCAGAACAGCGCGGACGACTCTGTCCGTACCGAAAAGATTGACGTCCATCTGACGATAGCTGTCCTTGGGATCGGTAAATTCCACCGCGCCGCTGATGCCCATTCCGGCACAGCAGACAAGGATATCGATCCCGCCGCTTTTTTCGATCACTGCGTCCACCGCCGCTTTGACAGAGCCTTCATCGGTCACGTCGCACGGGATATGTGTGATCCCGTCCTGCGGTTTATCACTGCGGCTGAGATCATAGACGACACAGCCTTTTTCTCTGAGGATCCGCGCGGTCTCTCTGCCGATACCGCCGGAAGCGCCCGTCACAACTGCGATCTTATCCATCACAGCTCGATCGGATGGCTGAGAACCTCGGCGATGATCTCCACCGCTTCGTCCACCAGCGCCTCGGTATGGGTCGCCATATAGCTGGTACGCAGCAGACACTCGGTCGGCGCTGTCGCGGGAGGCAGAACCGTATTGACATACACGCCCGCCTCATACAGCTGCTTCGCGCGGATGAGGGTAGCGTCCGCTTCGTATGTATAGATTGGGATGATCGGCGTATCGCTCATGCGGATCTTGATGCCCCTGTCGAGCAGTCCTTTTCTCGCTCTCGCGGAGATCGCCTGCAGTTTTTCGGGAAGCTCCGGATGCTCGCGCAGAACCTTCAGCGCCGCCAAGGCAGTCGCGCAGCTTGCGGGAGTGATGGATGCGGAGAAGATGAACGGACGGGACGAATGGCGTACAAAGTTCGCCACTCTTTCGCTTGCCGCCATATAGCCGCCGAGGGACGCGAGCGACTTGGAGAAGGTGCCCATATAGATATCGACCTCATTCTCAAGCCCGAAGTAGCTTGCGGTACCTCTGCCGCCCTCGCCGATGACGCCGAGTCCGTGGGCGTCGTCGACCATGACGCGCGCGCCGTACTGTTTGGCGAGCTTCACGATCTCGGGCAGCTTCGCGATATCGCCGCCCATGCTGAACACGCCGTCGGTCACGATCAGGATACCCGCGGATTCGGGCACGCTTTGAAGCTGCTTTTCAAGATCCTCCATATCGGCGTGCTTGTATCTGAGCATTTTGCCGAAGCTGAGCTTGCAGCCGTCATAGATGCTCGCGTGGTTTTCGCGGTCGCAGATGACATAGTCGTGTCTGCCGACGATCGCGCTGAGGATGCCGAGATTGCTCTGGAAGCCGGTCGAGAAGGTGACGACCTCGTCCTTACGCAGAAACGCCGCCAGCGCTTTTTCGAGCTGAAGGTGCATATCCAGCGTACCGTTGAGAAAACGCGAGCCTGAGCAGCCCGAGCCGTATTTTTCGATTGCCTTGACGCCCGCCTCGATCACGTCGGGATGGGTCGTCAGTCCGAGATAGTTATTAGAGCCGAGCATAATGCGGCGTTTTCCCTCCATGATGACCTCGACGTCCTGACGACTTTCGAGCGCGTGGAAATAGGGATATACGCCTTTTTCTTTGATTTCTTCTACCGCAGTGAAATCAAAGCACTTATCAAAAATATCCGCCATTGTTCTACTCCTTTGTCCGATCGATATGCCGGGGGATGTGCGTGGCAAATAGCCGTATGGTTATACTCATATATCGTATATCATACTACCCATCGTCCGAAGTGTCAAGCAAAAGGTGGTTTTATCAAAGCCACAAAAAGGCGCGCTTTACCCCTATATTTTGTTGACATCATTTCTCTGTGATGGTAAAATGCAGTTAGGATCCGAGCGGTGGGATAACCGATAATCCTGCTCTCATTTTCTTGTTTTTTAATGATCCATCATCACCGGGAGGTATTATTATGACAATCAAAATCGGAATACTGGGCTACGGCAACCTCGGCAGAGGCGTCGAAGCCGCCATCAAGCAAAACGACGATATGATCCTTACGGGCGTTTACACCCGCCGCGATCCCTCTACGCTGAAGATCGCGACCGAAGGCGTTGCCGTCCGCTCACAGGCAGAGCTGGAGGCGGGTCGTGACGACATCGACGTCCTGATCATCTGCGGCGGTTCGGCGACGGATCTGCCTGTGATGACGCCGAAGTTCGCCGCGAAATACAACGTTATCGACAGCTTTGATACCCACGCCAACATCCCCGCGCATTTTGCCGCGGTAGACGCCGCCGCAAAGGCTTCCGGCAAGGTCGGTATCATCTCCGCGGGATGGGATCCCGGTATGTTCTCGCTCAACCGCGTCTATGCCGACGCGATCCTGCCGAACGGTCAGGCGTACACCTTCTGGGGCAAGGGCGTCAGCCAGGGTCACTCCGACGCGATCCGACGCATCGACGGCGTTCTGGACGCCCGCCAGTACACCATTCCCGTCGAAGCAGCGCTCGACGCAGTCCGCAGCGGCTCCAACCCCGAACTGACCACCCGCCAGAAGCACACCCGCGAATGCTTTGTCGTCGCTGCCGACGGCGCTGACAAGGCGGCGATCGAGAAGGCGATCGTCACCATGCCCAACTACTTTGCCGACTATGACACCACCGTACATTTCATCACCATGGAGGAGATGAAGCGCAATCACAGCGGTCTGCCCCACGGCGGCTCGGTCATCCACTCCGGCACAACAAGCGACGGCGTCCATCAGGTCATCGAATACAAGCTCACGCTGGAATCCAATCCCGAGTTCACCGGATCGGTACTGGTCGCCTGTGCGCGCGCCGCATACCGCATGAACACCGAGGGAACATCCGGCGCTAAGACCCTGCTCGACATCGCGCCCGCATACCTCAGCGCAAGATCCGCTGACGAGCTTCGCGCGCATTATCTCTGATTGATCAAACAACAAGTTTTCAGGAGGTTATTATGAGAAAAAAGTTATCCTCTCTACTGTCATTCATCCTCATCTTTACCATGATCCTGCTGATCCCCGTCGAGGCGAACGCGAGTCTGTCATCCTCCAACATCAACACCTTCAAAAGCACTTTGAGCTTTTTGCATGAGCACGCCTACAATAACAGTGATCGCGGCATAGAGGAAAGCAGCAGCTTTTTTGCCATGATCGATATCGACGGCGACAGCACACAGGAGCTTCTTGTCAGAACATCAAACGGTGCGATGGCGAGCCAATACACAACTATCGTTTACTTCACCGATAAAAAGAACAATCGGACAGCCACCGTTTCCACCGGCTACTATATCGACAGCATCTATAAGGGCGGTTATATCAAGATCTCTGCCGGTCACAATCAGAGCCCCTCTCTGTCCCTGTGGCCCTATACGCTCTATCGCTACAAAAACGGTCGAACGGAACAGGTGTTCAGCGCGCGTACCGTAGATCAAAAGGGCGATTACAACGGCAATTACTACAACCCCTCGGAGGATAAGGATCACGACGGCGTCATCTGGTATATCGATGATACACCGATGACAAAAGCCGAATACGCCGCCTATGTCAACCGCTATATGCCTGTTGAAAACAAGCTCAACCTGACATGGTTCAAGTTCACCCGCGCCAATATCAACAAGCTCAACGCGAAGATGATCTCGACCACCCTCGCCCTGCCTAAAGTCAAAAAGCTCTCCAATACCGCATCGGGCGTCAAGCTGACTTGGGGCAAGGTCAACGGAGCTGTCAGGTACCGTGTATTCGTCAAAAGCGGAAGCACATGGAAAAAGCTCGGCGACACCACCGCGACCTCCTTCACCCACAAGGGCGCGAAATCCGGCAAGCAGTACACTTACACCGTGCGCTGTGTCTCCGCCGACGGCAAAGTGTTCCGCAGCAGCTACAACTCCAAGGGTTGGACGACAAAATACGTCGCGACCCCCGCTCCGCCTGCGCTGAAGAATACCAAAAGCGGTGTTCAGGTCAGCTGGAAAAAGATAGCGGGCGCCGCTAAGTACCGCGTATTCCGCAAGGTCGGAAGCGGAAGCTGGGTCAAGCTCACCGATACCGCAAAGCTCAGCTTCCTGGATAAAACCGCAAGGAAGGGCGTCACCTACACATACACCATCCGCTGCGTCACCTCAAACGGAAAATCCTTCACCTCCGCATATAACACCAAGGGCAGATCGATCAGGTGCAGCAGATAAATCACACATCGACCGCGACGGTTCTCCGCCGCGGTTTTCTTATGCTGTGATTTATACATTTTCAATAAAAACCGAACCGAAAAATCAGCGATTTCCCCTAGCGAAAAACTCGCTTGTCAAATTGCTTTATCAACGGCTCTGTGCTACAATAATGGTGTATGTAATGCAATTTTCAAAAGGAGGCAACCGCATGAAATCGACCATCGTCATCGGCCATAAGAATCCCGACACCGATTCCATCTGCTCCGCTATTTGCTATGCGCATTTCAAGCGCGCCGTCACCGGCGAGAACTATGTTCCCTGCCGCGCGGGCGAAGTCAATAACGAAACCCAATACGTTCTCGATAAATTCGGCGTCGAGCCGCCCGAGCTGATCGAATCGCTCGAGCCGCGGATCAGCGACGTCCAGTTCCGCGAGGTCGAGGGAATCTCGCCGCAGATCTCCTTAAAACGCGCATGGGAGCATATGCGTGACAGCAATATCCAGAGCCTCCCCGTCATCACCAAGCGCAAAAAGATCAGGGGCATCATCACCCTCGGTGACGAAGCCCGCTTTTATCTGGAGGATCAGGATCCCCGCGCGCTGTCAAAGGCGTCGACGCCCTTTGCCAATATCGCGACCACTTTATGGGGCGAGATCATCGTCGGTGATCCGGAGCTAAAATTCTCTAAAGGAAAAATAGTTGTCGCGGCGTTCCATCCCTCGATGATGGAAGATACGATCACGGAGGGCGACCTCGTCATCCTCGGCAGCAATACCGAGATCCAGAAGCAGGCGATCGAACGCGGCGCGGGATGTATCGTCATCTGCGTCGGCTCCAAGGTCACGCCTGCTATCCGCAAGCGCGCCGAAGAATCCGGCTGCGTCATCATCGTTTCTCCGATGGATATCTATACCTGCGCAAAGCTCATCACCCACTCCATGCCGGTCTCCCATGTCATGCGCAAGGACGGCATCATTTCTTTCAACACCGACGAGCTGGTCGCCGACGTCAAGGCAACGGTCTCAAAGCTGCGCATCCGCTACTTTCCCGTGCTGGATAACAACGACTGTTACGTCGGCATGATGTCCCAGCGCAACCTGCTGAATATCGAGCGACAGAAGGTCGTGCTGGTCGATCACAACGAAAAAGGTCAGGCGGTAGACGGCATCGGGAGCGCCGAGGTCGTCGAGGTCATCGACCACCACCGCATCGACTCGGTCGAGACCATCAATCCCATCTATTTCCGCGCCCAGCCGCTGGGCTGTACCGCGACCATCATCGCCCTGATGTACCGCGAAAAGGGGATCGAGATCGAGCCGACGATCGCGGGACTTCTCTGCTCCGCGATCCTCTCCGACACCTTGATGTTCCGCTCTCCCACCTGCACGCCGATCGACGAGAGCGTCGCGCGGGAGCTTGCCGATATCGCCGGTATCAAGATCAAGGAGCACGCGATGGCGATGTTCAACGCGGGATCGCGTCTGGGCAGAAAAACGCCGGATGAGATCTTCCACATCGACTGCAAGCGTTTCAACGCGGCGACCGCCGCGATCACCGTCTCACAGGTCACCTCGGTCAGTGAAAAGGAGCTTGAAAAGGTCAAGCGCAAGCTGCTGCCCTACATGGAGAAACAGCTTCCGAACTCCGGCAGCGATATGCTTTTCGTCATGCTGACGAATATCATCGACCAGTCCACCGAGCTGCTCTTTGTCGGTCAGAACGCCAAGGCTGTCGTACAGAGCGCCTTCCACAGCGAGCCGGATAACGACAGTGTATTCCTACCCGGCGTCGTCAGCCGTAAAAAGCAGGTCATCGCACCCCTCATCGCCGCGATCGATGAGTTGTAAATAAATGGTTTTGCAGCGTTTTCAACATTAGTAAGCGAATAGATGTATTTAAAAACCGACGCCGTCGATTTATATCAACGGCGTCGGTTTTTGTGGTGGAGACTATTTCTGCTCGATCTTTCGCTTATGCTCTGCCCATCCGGTCTATGAACATACAAAATAATAGTTGCAAAAATCACAAGGTTATGTTACGATAAAGTTGCCAACAATTTTCCAATTGAATAGAGTGTCGTATTTTACATGACTTTTCGGAGATAGTGTTTTTGTATACTCAACAAAAACACTACGCTCTATTCTGCTATCTCCTAATCGTGTAAAATACGTTAGTGAATATTGGAAAATTGTTTGGCGACGATTCGGGGCTATGTGTTTTTTGACGTACGGCTTACGAGTCGTGCGTCTTTTTTATTTCTCTTACTATATCAAGGAGGTTTATCATGTCAGTAAGCGTAAAATCAATCAAGTGCCCTGACTGTGGAGCACATCTGGAAATTGAAGGAAAACGTGATACCATGTTCTGTAATTTTTGCGGCGCAAAAGTCGTTCTCTCAAATGATAACGAATATGTGTATCGTCATGTTGATGAAGCAGAAATAATGCGCGCTGAAACTGAGGCAAAGCGTGCTGAAACCGAGAGGTTAATGCAACTCAAAGAATTAGAAAAGGCTGAAGAAGATAAGAAAGCCGCAGAAAAGTCCAAAAAGAATAGGTTATATATTTGTCTGTCACTCGTTGTTTTTGGAATAATATTTATGATTCTTGGCTTCTCTTTCCATGTTAAGCCAAATCTTTCAGGGTTGGCTATACTCGGTATTATATTACTTGTAGCTTCATTGATTATATGGATAAAAGGTAATAAGAAAAAATAACAAAGGAAATAGTTACAGCTCAGAAGAATGTCGCGCAAAGAGCTTATCTTCATAGACCACAAATTAAAAGTATCACACCCTGATTCACCGGTAATAGGTATTAACCGGAAAAACAGGGTGTTTTGATGTGGTGGAGACTATTTCCGCTCGATCTGTCGCTCATCCCCTACCCCGTTGAGGAGTTGTCCAAATCTTAGATTTGGCTAACAACTCCCATGCAACAGCGCTCCAAGAACAGATTTATCTGTGATTGGCTAAGCGCCACTGCCTTAGGAGCGACACCTCCTGTCACAAGTCGCGCCTACGCTCTCCCTTAAAACAGTCCACCGGACTGTTTTCACCCGAGAATGAAACGACTTCGCGTTTCATTCTCGGGCACGGTCGCCTTCGATTCCAATACTCTCCACTGTACTGATAAAGCAAAAGAAGGGATACCAAATGGTATCCCTTCTTTTGCTATGGTGGAGACTATTGGAATCGAACCAATGACCCCCTGCACGTCAAGCAGGTACTCTAACCAGCTGAGCTAAGCCTCCGTACGCTCTATACTTTACCACATCTTGACGGAAAATGCAAGTGTTTTCTTTTTTTACTTTTGATTTTTCTTGTTTTCGGCACCAAAGCCACCCCTTTCGCATAGGATAAATCAGGCGGGACAGCGGTAAAAATCGCCGTCTTTGCCAAAAAGTCAAGGAAAGGAAAAACCATGGCAACTCCCTTTACAAACGTAGCGACC
>OMTA01000127.1 GCA_900313895.1 uncultured Eubacteriales bacterium
AGTAAATGGCAATGTCATTAGCAATTCTGATTGTAAAGGTATAAAGAAGATTGAGGTATATGGGTACGCTACACCAGCCCACACCCACAATTTTAGTTACACCGCTGAGGGCGACACCATCACTGCAACCTGCACGGCGACCGGCTGTGATCTGACAGATAACAAGGTAACGCTGAAGATTGTCCCGAATTCTGTTCTGTACTATGATGACAATCAGCCGAAAGAAGCGTCTCTCGAGGGCTTGGAAGCTTTTAACGATGCGACCGGCAAATCGATCTCCACAGATAATATCGCCTATTATAAGGGTGATACGAATGTTACGGCTCAGATCAAAGCCGGAAGCGGAACCAGTATCAAGGTAGCGACATATACGGCAAGGCTGGATGTTGAAGGCGTGCGCGCTGTTGCTACATTCAGGCTGACCGCAAAGCCGCAACCCCACACTCATAGCTTTACGTATTCCGCTGACGGCAATGTCATCACTGCAACCTGTATCGGTACAACCGGCACCTGCGACCTGACAAACAAGCAGGCGACGCTGACACTGAATGCTCCGGAGCATGCTACCTATGATGACGGTAAGAATGCAAACGCCACCATCACCGGTGAGATTCCCGGAGTTACCACTCCGACGATTAATTATCGCAGAAGCGATACGCCGCTCAGTTCCGCGCCGACGGATGCCGGTACCTACACAGCATGGTGTCAGCTTGGTAATGCCACTGCTCGTGTGGAATATACCGTCGCCAAAGCAGTCAATCCCGGCTATACAACATTACCTCATGCTGTTGAAAACTTAGTATACACAGGCGAGGAACAGGAACTTATCACCGCAGGCGTTACAAGTACCGGCCAAATTGCTTATACAGCCGGAACCGATCCGGAAAATGAGCCGGATGTAACCACCGGAGGTATGCCTTATTCGTATTCTGTACCTAAAATGACAAACGCCGGAACCTATTATGTCTGGTGCAAATTGGACGGCGGTAAGAACTATACCAGTTTGGGTGCGCAAAAAATAGAAGTGACTATCGCCAAGGCTAACCCCACCTATACCGTTCCTGCCGATCTCACCGCCACCTACGGCGACACTCTTTCCGATGTAATTCTCCCCGAAGGTTGGTCTTGGGCAGATGACACACAGAGCGTAGGAAACGCGGGAACAAAAACATTTAAGGCGACATTTACTCCTGAGGATACAACTAATTACAACACAGTCAGCGATATTGACGTGACTGTAACAGTAGAAAAGGCTGACATCGATCCTACCGTCAGTATCGAGAACCGGACATACGGCGAAAAGGCGAGCGATCCCTCCGTCGAGGGCAACTCAGGCAACGGCGCGGTCACCTATACCTACGCCGCCAAGGGCAGCGATGAATTTGTTGCCGAAGCTCCGACAAACGCGGGCGAATACACCGTCAAGGCGACGATCGCCGAGACAGCGAACTACAACGCGGCTGTAGCTACAGCGGACTTTGAGATCGAAAAGGCGCTCCTGACCGTCACCGTAAAGAACCAGACCGTCAACTACGGTTCTCCCGCGGCGCAGGGCAAGTACACCGTCAAGGGTCTTGTCGATGGCGATACCGTCGACGTTCAGCTCTATGCCAAGATCGCGACGAATGAGGTCAAAGCCACCGTCAAAGCAAGCGCGAACTACAAGGTCAAAAAGGTCAACGGCATCCTGACGATCAAAGGCGCGCCGATCGCGAAGGCTCAGCCGAGCGGCAGCAATATGCTCGTTTCCTACACTAAGGTTCAGAAAGCCGACGGCTATGCCATCTTTGCCGGCTACTGCGGCTCCGGCAGCTATCCGCTCGCAAAAACCATCAAGGGTAATTCCGTAACCGCTACTAAGCTGACCAAAATCGGCGGCAAGGCGATCGACACCAAGAAGAACGTGTTCCTCTATGTGGTCGCGTACAAGATGGTCAACGGCAAGAAGGTCACGCTGGTGCGCAGCGCTTCCCTGCATATCGCGGGCGCAAATACAAAGTATACCAACGCTAAGTCCATCAAGGTCGCAAAGACCTCTCTGACTCTTAAGAAGGGCAAGACGACCACCCTCAAGCCGACCATGACGCTTGTAAGCTCCGGCAAGAAGCTGATCTCCTGTACCGATAAGTTCCGTTATGCTTCCTGCAACAAGAGCATCGCGAAGGTCGACGCAAGCGGCAAGATCACCGCAGTCGGCAAAGGCACCGTGAACCTCTATGTTTACGCGACCAACGGCGTGAAAACAAAGGTCGTCGTAACCGTAAAATAAGCTCACATAACAAAAGCCATTGATCCGATAAAACCGAATCAACGTGAATGAACCCGCAGCGGGGATGGACAAGCGTCCGTCCCCGCTGCTTTCCTTTCACCCAAAAAGAGCCGTCCCCGTTTGACGAATTTCGTTGACAAGTATCGAATAGCTATAGTATAATAATGATATCTATGATTATGTCGATACAGGAGCAAAATCATGACAGAAGCATCAAAACCCCGTATCTATAAATATGACAACGTCAAGCTGCTGGCGATCATTTTAGTGGTCATCGCCGGTTTTGCGGAGGAGTTCACCTTTCAAAGCGACCTTTTTCGCAGTTGGTTTTTGTTCAGCTCATCCTTCACCGCGCCGCTGTTCGTCTTTCTCAGCGGACTGTTCCAAAAGCAGTACGACCCGCCCCGCAAGCTGAATGTACAAAAGATCACCTTCTACCTGCTCCTCGGCGTTTTGCTCAAGCTGATCACCACCCTTGTGCGCGCCTCAAGCGGCGACCCGATGTGGGTCGATTACCTCCTCGGCGGCGTAGGGATGGAGTGGTACCTCTTTGTCGTCGCGGGATATATGCTGACGATGTATCTGCTCAGACGCGTCAACCGCTACGTTATGCTGGCGGTTTCCGTCGTGATCGGCGTTGTGGCGGGGTTTTTACCGATCAGTGATTTTTTCTATGTCATGCGTTTTCTGGTATTCCTGCCCTTCTATGTTGCGGGCTACCACATCACCCCGATCAAGGTGCGCCGCTTTACCCATCGCCTGAACGTCAAGCTGGCGGGCATCGCATTTATCTTCATCTATTTTGTATTATGCTTCCGCGAGCGCGAGATCCTCTATCCGCTTGAATCACTCTTCACCGGAAGCGCCTCCTACATCGACGTTGCGCCGGATGGCCTGAACGTCTGGCATCAACTGCTGTGCTACGGCATCTCGGCGGTGCTGATCATCTCCGTGATGGCGTGTATGCCGAACCGCAAATTCCCCGTGCTGACCCGCATGGGTCAAAACACCCTCGGGGTGTACTTCTGGCATTATCCGATCATCCTGCTCCTCCGCTACACCGGGGTGACCGAAATGTTCCTGCAGCTGGGCGATCCTCTCTGGAAGTACGCGATGATCGTCGCCGCCGCGGGACTGGCGATCCTGCTGTCGCTGAGCATTTTCTCGATCCCGCTGAAAAAGCTGGGCACGCTGATCGACCGCATCCCGACCAAGGCATGTATCATCACCGACCTGATCATGATCGCCACCGTTGCGATCCTCCTATACATCATCCCGATCATTATCTTCTCACCTTAGTACAACAAAACTGGAGTTTCCTATGCCGATCTACCGAATCGCACAAATGAATATCGCTGTCGAGCCGCGCTTTGCGTATACAAAAAACCTGATGGCAGACTACCTCGTCGAGGATACCGAAAGCGAGCTGACGGTCATCGTTACGGACGAGATGATCGCGTACGAACAGGCGCTCGGCATGAAGATCCACGGCGAAAGACAGCACGAAGGCGTATGCGAATCCGTCGCGATCCTGCGCGTGATCTGCGACCATATCATCCGCCGCGGCGGGTTTTTTCTGCACTGCTCCTGCGTAAAATATCACGGAAAGGCGATCATCTTCACCGCGCCCTCCGGCACTGGAAAAAGCACCCACGCCGCCTTATGGATGCGACATTTCGGCGACGAGGTCGAGATGATCAACGACGATAAGCCCCTCGTGCGCGAGCAGGAGGACGGCTTTGTGATCTACGGTACGCCATGGCGCGGAAAGCACGGCCGCGGAATCAACACCTCCGCTCCCATCGGCGCGATATTCTTTCTGGAACAAGCGCCCGAAAACGCGGTCAAAAAGCTCGACGGTATCACCGCGCTGACCCTGCTGATGCAGCAGACGGTCATCCCAAGCGGCAGAGACGATACCTCCGCCCTCTTGGATATGCTGGGCAGGCTGATCGAGCATATCCCGATGTTCCGGCTCTCCTGCAACATCTCCGACGAGGCGGTCACGACCGCCCTCTCCGCACTCGACTTCTGATATACCGCTGTCTGAGTAAGCCATTTGCGCTCCCTCAAACGCTGCAATAAACACCAACCGAAAACCCCTCTGCGAAAACCGCAGAGGGGTGTTTTATATCTTATTTCGTATAGTAGGTCGATTCGGGCAGCTCTTCTTTTCTGACTTTTTCTCCGCCGAGATAGTAGGTTCTCCATGCCCTGACGGTGTAGGAGTCGCCGCTGTACTTGGGATCGGAGGTCGTGACCTTGACCTGATCGAACTCATAGCTTGGCAAGCCGTAGATCTCACAGGTCAGCTTAGTTCCGGACATCCAGCACTTCATGAACAGCTGATAGCTGTAGGGATTGCCCAGCTTCAGGTCGATATTGCCGTAGTCGATGGTCGCGTCGCGACCCGCGTCGATATAGGTCGATTTGAAATAGTGGCAGTAGCGTTCCTCGATATCCATCCCGCAGAGGATCGCCGCGTTATAGATGGTGGTGGACGACTGACAGATACCGCCGCCGATACCCGTGCCGGTTTTTCCGTCCACGATAACGCCCGCCTCCTTGTAGCCGTTCGACGTAAGGTTCGAGTCGCCGGTACAGTCGTTGAACGACCATGTCGCGCCCGGCTCGATGATCGATCCGTTGCACGCCTTGAGGGAGATCTTCATATTGTGGTTGCCGTTATCGTTATTGGTCGATTCGGTCGAAAAGGACGAGAGCTTGACGATATTGTTCCGCAAATACGCGACGGT
>OMTA01000002.1 GCA_900313895.1 uncultured Eubacteriales bacterium
AACCGCAGTGAATACTGTCGTATTCACGAGGATTTTGACGATGAGCAGGCGGAAATATACCGCTATAAACCAATTGGGGTTCAACTCTCTTCATCCTATCTTCCGTGATTGCTCAGATTACCAATTCTCCAGCTCGTCGGTGATCTTGTCATAGTCGTACTTGTTTTTCTCGTTGTAGACGATGACATACTTTCCGCTCTTGGAGATCTTGCCGGTCAGCTCGTCAAGTCCGTCAAAAACGCGGAACTTTCCGTCGTCCTTGATATCCTCGAGGATCTTTTTGGCGGTATCGTTCTGCTTGCCGCTGTAATCGTAGATCTCGACAAAGGTCTTGTTATCGGTGAAGTAGTAGCGGATGCCGTCGTTCGCGCCGACGATATCATATTTGATCTTGGATGTCAGAGAGTTGCCCTGACCGTCCTTGCCGAAGACATAGCCTTTTTCCAGCAGGTAGTCGTTGAGTCCGTCAAAGTCTTTATCAAAGTCTTTTGCGCTGATCTTCTCGGCCTCTTCGTCGGTGGTCGCGTTCTGGATCTGGTTGGAATTACCGCCGAAGCAACCGGTCAGCGCGAGCATCATCGCTGCCGCAAGAATGATAGCAACTATTTTTTTCATCAGTATTCTCCTATCTGTTAAAAACATCTTTGTTCTGTCTTTTTCAGACTACCCTTTATTTTACAATAAACCGGAGAATAAATCAATAGCGAGTTTCGGAACGGCTGGTGTTGGGAGCGGATGGCGGTTTACAAGCTCCGAGTTTGATGATAGAATAGAAAGAGAAAGGCGGGATCGATATGAATCAAAGTGAAAGACGCATCTATTTGATACAGGCGCTTTTAAATGAAGAGCCGCGGTATGGGGATATGGAGATCCCGCGGGATACGGCGGGTCAGAAAAAGCTGCTGCGGTCATTGATGAATGTCCGGATGCCCGCGCCGATCAGCGAGGAATTCCTGCGGATACAGGACGAATATCTGAAGCAGGCGATCGCGGAAAAAGGGATCACCAAGCTCAGCGAGCTTGAGCCGATCGAGGACGGGATCTATCTCTGGCAGGGAGATATCACGACGCTCGAGTGCGGCGCGATCGTCAACGCCGCCAACTCGCAGATGCTCGGATGCTTTGTACCGATGCACACCTGTATCGACAACGCGATACCTTACTTAATCACACACAGACCTATCACATCATTCAAGGCAAGTGCCTGATACATTTAATATATACTTTCAATCCGTTACAACTGCAAAAGGATTATTGCCATATTCTTCGGCATTACCGTGAGGCGCACGGTATGACGAGAGAGCAACTGAGCGCGGCGACAGGGATCCCGGTTGGGAAAATCCAAGATTATGAATGTAACAATATGGCGCTGCATTATGAATCCGCAAGCATAATCGCCGACGCTTTAAACATCAAAAGCGCATTACTCTTGGATGAATATACTGAGTTTTGCAAGCCCGGATATGGTAAGCGTATCCGAACTATCCGAATTCAAAGCGGCTTAACGCAGGAGCAGTTTTCGGAAAGGTTAGGCTTTACCCGTTCCAATGAAAGCACATGGGAGGATGAATTAAATAACCGTCGCCCAAGCCGTGAGAGCTATCGAAAAATCAAACGAATGGCGATCGAAGCCGGTTTCGATGTCAGAAAGCTGATAGATGACCCTGATACCTATACGGATGAATATGCTGTCTTTATCGAGCACGATTGCGGAAAGAAGATACGGCAGATCCGATTAGCGCATGGCGTTGTGACAAAGGTGTTCGCTGAAAAGATCGGTTGTGATTGGCAAACGCTCGAACATTGGGAAATCGACCGTGCAAAGCCTCTGCGCAAATACTATGAACCAATCAAGCAAGCGGCGCGAGAAGTCGGAATCGACTTGGATATGCTCAATGTTGAACCCGATTACTTCGTCAGCGATTATCAAGGCTTTATCCAAGCTGATTGCGGCAGGAAGATCAAAAGCATCCGCATAGCTTGCGGCTGCGGCTTAAGTCAATTTGGCAGGATACTCGGCTGTACGGGAGAAGCAGTCGCCAGATGGGAGAAAAACATTTGTGTTCCCGAACTGAAATACTATAAGCAGATTGAACAGGCGGCAAACGAAAGAGGTCTTTCCATCAGAAGCCTGAATGAAACACTCGTGCTGATCAAGGACGAATACAAGGAATTCTGCGAAAGTGAGTTCGGAGAGGTTGTGAAAGCCATCCGACGCAACTATCATATGAAGCAAATAGATTTTGGACGCATGATCGGTGTGTCACTAAGCACAATAGAAAATTGGGAGACGCGGCGTGTGATCCCCGACAGGGAACACTTCGCCAAGCTGAAAGAAATCGCGGCGAGAAAAGGAGTAAATTTATATGACGCATGAAGAACAACGTATCTGGTTGATCAAAGAACTGCAAAAGGATCGTTCCCAACTCAGCCATTACAGAATCCCGAATGATGAGCAGGGGCAGAAGGATCTGCTTCGCGGATTGATGAATATTTGGATGCCGAAACCTATCAGCGAGGAATACCTACGAATTGAAAGCGAATATCTCAGAGCTGAAAACGAAGCAAAAGGTATCACAAAAATATCAGACCTCACCCCTGTTGAAAAAGACCTCTATTTATGGCAGGGCGACATCACAACGCTCTCCTGCGACGCGGTTGTGAACGCCGCCAACGCCCAACTTTTGGGCTGTTTCAGGGTCTTACATTCCTGCATCGACAACTGCTTGCATAGCGCTGCCGGGTTATCTTTGAGATACCGGTGCTTTGAGATTATGAGCGAGCAGGGGCACGATGAGCCTACGGGTCAGGCGAAGATCACGCCCGGCTACAATCTTCCGAGTCAATATGTTCTCCACACGGTCGGGCCGATTGTTAGCGGTAGATTGAATGAGCGGCACTGTGAACTGTTGAAAAGTTGTTACCTTTCTTGCTTAAAACTCGCAGAAGAAAACGGCTGTAAAAGCATAGCGTTCTGCTGTATCTCCACAGGCGTGTTCGGATTCCCGCAACGCAAGGCGGCTGAGATCGCCGTATCAACAGTGAAGGACTACAAAAAAACAACAAGCAGCGATATCAAGGTCATCTTCAATGTGTTCAAGGATGATGACTTGATGATTTATCGCAACTTGTTGAATTGCTGATTTTTGGAGCCGGTTTTCCCGGCTCCTTTTTTGTATAAAGAAACGGTGATACTGTGACTAACATTTTTGTTTAGCTTCAAGTGCAATTATCAAACAGCCTTATTAAATGAAAAATGGCTTAAACACTGACTTTCTGAGCTAAAACCACACTATTTATCAACACTTTTCGCTTGAAATCCAAAAAGGAAGTCAAATTACCCTACCTTCTCACAAAAACGCGACACAGGTGAAATTTGGACGTTTTAGGATAGTCCTAAGATAGGCTTGACAGTATTGTTTTGTTCGAATATATGAGAAAGGAAAACAAAAACATATGTTAAGTAGTATGAGTGCTTATGGAAGTTTAGATGAATTACATATCATGCAAATGGGAAAGAGATTGTCAAAGGAATTCATATCTCTAATGTCCAATTTTTCAATAGCGAATCGGTATACTGATATCTTATGATCAATTTGAGTAGCAGGAGCTCCACATAAATAGCAGATTGTTCCTTTATGCTTAATTACAAAGTTTGTTTTCTCTATTTGACAATCCGAAAAAACGGTGTTATAATACAGCCAGTAACTGAGCAAAGGCGCTTCTCTTTTCAGAGGAGCGCTTTTCCTTTTAAGGAGAATACTTATGAGCTTCAAGGAAACAATGGTGACTGCCTTTACTGAAAACAATCGCATTTCACCGGAATATTACTCGAAGTACCATGTCAAGCGCGGACTGCGTAATTCTGACGGTACCGGCGTGATGGCAGGCGTCACGAATATCTGTAATGTACACGGTTATGTGGTGGACGACGGCGAAAAGGAGCCCGCCGAGGGCAAGCTGATCTTCAGAGGCTATAACATCAACGATCTGATCGGCAGAGCAGTAGCGGAGGATCGGTTTGGTTATGAAGAGGTCGTCTTTCTGCTGATGACCGGCAGATTGCCCGATCAACGAGAACTGGAGGATTTCACCGTTCTCTTATCAGACAACCGTGCGCTGCCGGGGACATTCTTTGAAGATATGATTCTGAAAGCGCCCTCCCGGGACATCATGAACAAAATGGCGCGGTCAACGCTTGCGCTGTATTCCTATGACAGCGATCCTGAGGCAAAAACACCCGAGCACGAGATCGACACCGCCGTCTCACTGATCGCAAAAATGCCCGTTATCATGATTTGTGCCTATGAGGCGAAAAAAAGATTTTTTACAGAGGAATCGATGATCATGCACCAGTTGATCAAGGGTCAGTCAACCGCGGAGAATATCCTCTCGACCCTGCGACCTGACAGAACCTTTACGCACGATGAGGCAAAGCTGCTCGACCTGATGCTGATGCTCCATGCCGAGCATGGCGGCGGCAATAACTCGACATTTGCGTGCAGGGTGCTGACCTCGTCGGGCACCGATCCTTATTCGGCATATGCTGCCGCCATTGGGTCGCTCAAAGGTGCGCGGCACGGCGGGGCTAATCACAAGGTCGCCGAAATGCACGCGTATATCAAGGAGAATGTTTCAGATTGGGAAGATGACGCAGAGGTATCCGATTATCTGAGGAAGATCCTGAAAAAAGAGGCGGGAGACGGCAGCGGACTGATCTACGGGATGGGTCACGCTGTTTACACTCTGTCCGATCCGCGTGCGGTGATCCTCAAAAAATACGCGGGAGCGATGGCAGAGGGTACAGAGTACGAAAGGGAGTTCCGACTTCTGGAATCAATCGAACGCCTGACGCCGATCGTCTTTGAAGAGGTCAAACATTCCGGCAAGGTGATGTGTGCTAACATTGATATGTACAGCGGACTGGTTTACAGGATGCTCGGTATCCCCGAAGAATTGTTCACACCGCTGTTTGCGGTGTCACGAATGGCGGGCTGGTGCGCACATCGCTTTGAAGAAATCAACAGCGGCAAGCGTATTATCCGTCCCGCATACAAGTCGGTCTCTCGCGAGAAAAAGTATATCCCTATTGAAAAAAGATAGCATTTTGTCGATGAAATGTGGGAAAATTCTTGACAAACTTTTGACAATGCGGTAAAATCCAAGTGTAAAAACGCAGAAAGCAACGGCGCTTCTCCAACAACGGAGAGGCGCCGTTTTCGTTTAAAGGAACGGAGTGATACTATGACGGCGCTGCATCAGGAGCAGTTTACAAAGGCAGTAGGAAACGCCGGTGAGATCAATGATCTTCTCAGGCGATACGGGGTCAAATTCGGCATCTACAAGAACGGCGAGTTCAAAGAACAATTCTTCCCTTTCGATCCGATCCCGCGAGTGATCCCGTCTCAGAATTTTGCGCAGATCGAAAAGGGATTGATCCAGCGCGTAGACGCTCTGAATGCTTTTCTCTACGATATCTACCACGACAAGAAGATCGTCAGGGACGGGATCGTTCCGGAGGATTTCATATACATCTCAAAGGGCTACCTCGCACAGTGCGAGGGCGTGACGCCTAAAAATAAGATTTACAGTCATATTTCCGGCATCGATCTGGTACAGGCAAAGGACGGCGAATGGTATATTTTGGAGGATAACCTGCGGATCCCGTCGGGCGCTTCCTATCCGCTGATTGCAAGAGAACTGACGCGGATCGCGGCGCCGCAGGCGTTCGAGGAAAATGCCGTTGTCGACAATCGCGGCTATGCACAGCTGCTGAAAGAAACTATGGAATACGCGAACTGCGGCGGCATCAGAGCGATCCTCACGCCGGGTAGGTTCAACGCGGCATACTTTGAACACTCGTATCTAGCGGAGCATACCGACTCGGTGCTGGTGCAGAATGACGAGCTGTTTGTCGAGGACAATATTCTCTACCACCGCACCTATTCGGGCGGTAAAACGAGGATCGGTGTGCTGTACCGCCGTATTGCGGACGAATACCTCGATCCGCTGACCTTCCTGCCCGAATCGCTGATCGGTATTCCGAATCTGATGGAGGCGTACCGCAGCGGCAACGTCGGTATCATCAATGCGCCGGGTAACGGCGTTGCGGACGACAAGGGTATCTACTACTTTGTCCCGAAGATGATACGGTACTATCTCGGTGAAGAGCCGATTCTGAAAAATGCCCCGACCTATCTGCCGTTTTATGAAGAGGATATGAAATATGTGATGGACAAGCTCGAACAGCTCGTCATCAAGGACGTCGCGGAGGCGGGCGGCTACGGCGTGGTATTCGGCAGCGAGCTGTCAAAGGAACGGCTGGAGGAATTCCGCGCTGAGATCATCGCACAGCCCAGACGCTTTATCGCGCAGGAGGTCATCGACTTCCTCGATCTGCCGATCATCGACAACGGTGATACGGTCATGCGCAAGGCAGATCTGAGGGCATTTGTATTGTCGGGAGAAACAACAAGGGTATGGGCGTCGGGACTGACCAGATTTTCCAGAAATCCCGATTCCTTCGTGGTCAATTCATCGCAAGGGGGAGGCTTTAAAGACACATGGGTACTATCTCGTTAGAACACAGCAACCGTCTCTACTGGCTGGGACGCTATACGGAACGATTTTTTACGACGCTAAAGGCGCTGGGCGATCTGTATGACAAAATGCTCGATACACAGCATGGATACACGGATTATCTCGGCTGTTTCGGACTTGCCGATACCTATGCGGATAACGCGGCTTTTCTCCGCAGCTTTCTGTTTGACGATACGAATCCTAATTCCGCGGCATACAGCCTCGAACGTGCCTATGATAACGGTATCGTCCTGCGCGAGGAGATCTCAACTACCTCACTGTCCTTTTTGCAGATGGCAAAGGACACGTTGGAAAAAGCGCAGAACAGTACAAATATCCGCTTATCGCTGCTGCCGCTGGAGGATATTCTCTATGCCTTCTGGGGCTGTATCAATGAACATATTTATGACGATGAGATCAGGAACATCATCTATATCGGCAAAACCGTTGAGCGGCTCGACCTGTATATGAGGATGAAATACCCGTATCTGATCGTGGAAAAGGAGTTTATCCGACTTCTCAAAAATCTGAACCGCGTGCCGCGCTCGACTCCCTTTCGTTATCAGACAAAGCCGCTGTCCGAGCTGGTCGAGATTCTCGGCACAGAGGCCGACTATGACCGTGAGTCAAAGAGGGCGATCAGCAGTCTTAGCAGGCTGTTTGAAGCCGGGGAGGTGAGCGTATGAAACGCGTGAATTATTGTTTTTCCACCAAGCTGACCTTTGATGATTATGTACATGACCACAGCTTTGCGCTGCGGATCATCCCGCCTGAGACGGCATCGCAGCAGATTTTGTCATGCAATCTGAATATCTCTCCTTATGTTCCGGTCAAACAGACTGTCGACGCGTTCGGCAATAATGTGACGACCGGGTATTTGAGGGACGACCACCGATTTCTCGACTTTGAGATCAAGGGAACGGCTGAGGTCGACTGTACAAAGCGCCGTACCGACTATATGCCGTGTTATCTTTACCAATCAGAATATACACAGCCTGACGATGCTCTGCGCGACTTTTACCGTGCGCATCAGGACGGCTGTATCGGAACTGCCGCAGACCGGGCAGCATATCTCTGCGATATCCTGTCGCAGACGATCGGGTATCAGAAGGGCGTGACTGATACCGCTACAACTGCGGCGCAGGCGTTCGCGCTGAAAAAAGGCGTGTGCCAGGATTTTTCGCATATCCTGATCTCTATGCTGCGAATGGACGGCATCGCCTGCCGTTATATCGCGGGACTCGCCTTCTGTGACGGAGAGACCCATTCATGGGTGGAGTATTGGACAGGCAAACATTGGGAAGGGATCGATCCCGCCAACAACTGCCCTGTCGGCGACGGTTATCTGGTGATCTCACAGGGCAGGGATTTTCGCGACTGCGCTGTTGATCGGGGTGTGATGTACGGAAAGTATACCCGCCAGCTCCAACTGGTGCGCTCGATACTATCATAGGGAAAGGAAACAAAAAATGACAGAAACGATCGCAAGCGTTGCGCTTGCCGTTAATGAAAAGCTGAAAATACAGAAGAGACGTATTCAAAACGGAAACAGCACGACCCGCCTGAGCCTTGTGACCGGTACCCACGGCGACGAGCTGGAGGGGCAGTACCTCGCCTTTATGGTTGGTAGCTTTATCGACAAGAATATCGACCTACTCGACGGGATCGTCGATATCTATCCTGCGCTCAATCCCATGGGGATCGACAGCATCACGCGGGGCATCCCGATGTTCGACCTTGATATGAACCGCGTTTTTCCCGGTACTAAGAACGGCACAATGGTCGAGGTCGTCTGTTCCGCTATCACGGATGATATCAGCGGCTCGGATGTGTGCGTTGATGTTCACTCAAGCAATATTTTTCTGAAGGAGATCCCGCAGATACGCATCAGCGTGCCGACTGCCGAGGTGCTTCTGCCGTACGCTGAGATGATGAATATAGACTTCGTTTGGATCCATGAGTCGGCGACGGTACTGGAATCGACCCTTGCGCATACGCTCAACTCCCGCGGTACAAAAACGCTGGTTGTGGAAATGGGCGTCGGTATGCGGATCACAAAGGAATACTGCGGTCAGTTGTTTCAGGGCGTCCTTAACCTGATGAAACAGCTCGGTATGTGGAAGGGAAAAACCGTTCCCGTGCGCAAGCCGATCATTTCCGCGGGTCGCGAGGTCGGCTTTGTCAACTCCGACGTCGCAGGTATCTTTGTTCCTTTTTCGGATTTCGGTGATACGGTGAAAAAGGGCGACCATATCGGCGATGTTATCGACCCGCTGAGCTCTAAGGTTGTCGAGGAGGTGCAGGCTGTCTGTGACGGAATGATCTTTACCCTGCGCGAGTATCCGGTTGTCTACGGCGGCTCACTGCTGGCGCGGATTTTGCAGCCTATGCAGGGAGGTGAGGACGCATGAAAAAGAAGACGCTGTTCTCACTGAAATCCCCTTATCGTGAGCAGCTTGACGTCATCGGCTACAGCTTCGGCAGAGGAAAAAAAGCCCTTGCCATTGTCGGCGCCATGCGGGGCAACGAGGTACAGCAGATGTATGTCTGCAGCCGCATGGTGCAGGAGTTGAAAAGGCTTGAAGCAGACGGAAAGCTCGCCGAGAACTGCGAGATCCTTGTGATCCCCTGCGCCAATTACTACTCCATGAACCTCGGCAAGCGGTTCTGGGCGATGGATAACACCGATATCAACAGGATGTTCCCCGGATATGATCAGGGTGAAACGACCCAGCGGATCGCGGCAGGCGTGTTTGAACAGTTACAGGGCTATGAATACGGCATCCAGCTTGCTAGTTTCTACCAGCAGGGGATTTTCCTGCCGCATGTCAAGCTGATGGATACCGGTTTCACAGATCCCGGGATGCTCAAGGATTTCGGACTGGAATTCGGTATCGTGCGCAAGCCGCGTCCCTATGACACCACTACGCTGAATTATAACTGGCAGATCTGGGAGACAAAAGCTTTTTCGGTTTATGCGAACGCAACTGACGAGATCGACGAAAAGGCTGCCTGCGAGGCGGTCAATGCGATCCTGCGCTTTATGGACAACCGCGGCCTGGTCAGCACGAAAACGCCGCCCGGATATCGCACGGTCGTATTGGATGAGAGCGAAACAGAACAGATCCAAGCGGGTGCGGCAGGTCTCTTCTTCAGTACTGTTGAGATCGGCGCGACTGTCGAAAAGGACGACATCCTCGGCAGGATCGTTGATCCCTTTGAGTGTACGACCGTCGGAGAGATCCGTACGCCTGTCTCAGGAACCGTCTACTTTGCCTATCACAGCCCGCTGATCAATGAAAAAACAGTATGCTTCAAAATCATTAAGTAGGAAGTGGTCTGATGTCTAAGCCGTTGATCGGTATGGTAGCTCTTGTAAACAATCACACTCAAAGCTGTGGAACGATATCAAAATGTCTGGATGTTGTCGTGCAAGCAGGAGGTCTCCCGACGCTCGTCCCAATGACCGGTAAAGAGGAGTTGTTCTATCAAGCGGTTGAGATGTGTGACGGCTTTATTATTGCAGGAGAAGATGATTTGATCATGGACAGAGAGGAAAAGAACGGATATGTCCTCCCGGATTCACAACAGAACGCAAGGGTGATTTTCGTGCTGGATACAGCGATAAAGGTCAACAAGCCGTTGCTGAGTATCAGCACAGGACTCCAGTTTTTGAACGCAGCGCTGGGCGGCACACTCTTTCGGGACATTAGAGTTCAGTCGTTTTCTGCAAATCAACAGACTTTATCTGAACACCCTCCCGTGCATAATGTGTCGATCAATCCCGATACACCCTTGGCAAAATTACTGAAAATACGGCAGCTATCCGTCAAAGGTAATCGCTTTCAAGGGATCGAAAAGATTTCCCCGATCCTGAAAAGTATGGCATATGCGTCGGATGGGTCTATTGAAGCAGTATATATGCCGCTCAAAGCGTTCATGTGGGGGATCCTGTGGCATCCTGAACTGGCCTATATGACAGATGATAACAGCAAGAAGATAATAGATTTGTTTATCGCGCATGCAACAATGCAAAGGAATTCCTTGTTATAATGCGGGTGGTGGATTATGTCAATGTCAAAGCCAACGATCGGTGTTTTTCCGCTTTTTGATATTCAGCGCGACAGTCTTTGGATGATACCGGGTTATATGGACGCTCTTATACAATCGGGAGCGATTCCGATAATGCTGCCGCTGTTGACAGATTGGCAGGACATCCGGTCGCTTGTCGACACTTTCGATGGATTTTTGTTCACAGGAGGACAGGATATCGACCCTGCGTATTATCATGAAGCAGAATCGGAAAAATGCGGTGAGCATTTTGCCCTGCGCGATACGATGGAATATATCCTGTTTCACGAAGCGCTGAAAGCGGATAAGCCGCTGTTCGGCATTTGCAGGGGAATACAAGCGTTCAACGTGTTCTGCGGGGGATCGCTGTATCAGGACCTGCCGTCTCAGAAGCCGTCCCCTGTCGTTCACTGTCAGTCTCCGCCATATGACGAACCGGTACACTCGGTCAGTATCATCAAGGATACCCCGCTGTATACTCTGTTGAATACCGATCGTCTGAAGGTCAATAGCTATCATCATCAGGCAATCAAAGAGTTGTCGCCGCTGCTTTATCCAATGGCATATTCCGAGGACAGACTGGTTGAGGCGGTCTATATGCCCGAAAAAAGCTATGTATGGGCAGTACAGTGGCACCCCGAACTTTCCTATCGAGTTTGTGAGGAAAGCCGGCTGATCTGGAAGGATTTTGTTGATCATTGTAAAGAACTGCCATTATGAAAACTTTGAAAAAAGAGGTATAGGTATGTCTGCAAAAACTCATGATAGCAAAAACACTCGCTTCTCGGTGAAGAGTATGGTCGTTACCGCAATGTTCTCCGCTTTGATCGCGGTATGCTCGATCCTGAGCATACCGGTAGGTGAGGTACCCGTCACTCTCCAGACCTTTGCCGTGTGTCTTTCGGCGGCAATGCTCGGTTGGAAGCGCGGGACGCTCAGCGTCTTTGTCTACATTCTGCTCGGCGCGGTCGGTGTCCCGGTGTTCGCAGGAATGTCAGGCGGCGTTGGAATACTGGCAGGCCCTACCGGCGGATATATCATCGGTTTTCTGGCGACAGCGCTGATTGTCGGTTTTGCGGCTGATAAGTGGGAGAGAAAGGCCCTGCCTTTAACAATAGCGATGATACTGGGCATACTCGTTTGCTACGCTTTCGGTAGCGTTTGGTTCATGGTCGTCATGAAGTGGGGCGTCGTTGAAACGCTGATGACTTGCGTCGTTCCGTTCCTAATCCCCGACGCGGTGAAAATCGTGCTCGCCATGGTACTGTCCAATCGTCTGTCAAAGGTCGTTACCCTTTGAGTGTGTTACTCAGACCCCACCACGCCTTGTGTATCCGTTTCTTTGAGGGATACGGATACGATCCGGACTTTGTCCGACATATGAATGATGTGATAACCATGTTACAGCATGACGACCCGACTGTCACACTCACCGGCGGCTGCGACTGTATCTGTGAAGCGTGCCCGAATAACGCGGGAGTTATATGTGCAAAAGATTATAAGGTCAGGGCAATCGATGACCGAGTCATGAATGTTCTAGGTTGCCATATCGGCGACGAGCTGTTGTGGAGCAAGCTGTACGAGCAGGCAAATGAAATGATCGTCAAGAGCGGCAGACTGAAAGATTTTTGCCGTAAATGTCAGTGGCTGTATATTTGCGAAAAGAAAGTTTGAGTGTGTAGGCAGCATTTTTACTTGAAAAAACTATTTTATTTCTTGACATTTTTTTAACAAGGTGATATAATCACCGGTGTAGAAGGCAAAGGCGTCTTGAACGAAAGTTCAAGGCGCTTTTTCTATTTTTATATCAAAGGAGAAGGTATTATGGAAAATGTAGCAGACTATTTCGGCTGTCTGGTTTTTGATGATAAGCTGATGAAAGAACGTCTGGACGGTAAGATTTATCAGAAGCTGCGCAAGACGATCGACGACGGCGAACAGCTGAGTTTGACTGTTGCGAACGCGGTAGCTGTTGCGATGAAAGACTGGGCGATTGAGAAGGGCGCCACCCACTACACCCACTGGTTCCAGCCGCTGACCGGCATCACCGCCGAGAAGCACGACAGCTTTATCTCTCCCTCGCCCGACGGCAGGGTCATCATGGAATTCTCCGGCAAAGAGCTGATCAAAGGCGAGCCGGATGCGTCATCCTTCCCCTCCGGCGGCTTGCGCGCGACCTTTGAGGCGCGCGGCTACACTGCGTGGGATCCGACCTCCTACGCATTTATAAAAGGAAAGACATTATGTATCCCCACCGCGTTCGCGTCCTACGGCGCCGACGCGCTGGATAAGAAAACCCCGCTCCTGCGCTCGATGCAGGCGCTGAATATCCAAGCACTGCGTGTACTGAAGCTGTTCGGCAACGAGGACGTCAAGAAGGTAGTCACCTCGGTCGGTCCCGAGCAGGAATATTTCCTCGTCCCCAAGGAGCTGTACGCCAAGCGCAAGGATCTGATTTACACCGGACGCACCTTGTTCGGAGCTCGTCCCCCAAAGGGTCAGGAGCTGGATGATCACTACTTTGGCAGCATCAAGCCACGCGTCCTCGCCTATATGGAGGATCTGAACGATGAGTTGTGGAAGCTCGGCATCCTCGCCAAGACCCAGCACAACGAGGTCGCCCCTGCCCAGCATGAGCTGGCTCCCATCTACACCACCACAAACATCGCAACCGATAACAACCAGCTGACGATGGAGATTATGCAGAAGGTTGCAACAAAGCACGGTCTGGTATGTCTGCTGCACGAAAAGCCCTTTAAGGGTGTCAACGGCTCCGGCAAGCACAACAACTGGTCGATCGGCACCGATACCGGCGTCAATTTGCTCACCCCCGGCGAGACCCCCTATGAAAACGTCCAGTTCCTGCTGTTCCTCGTCGCGGTCATCAAGGCGGTCGACGAGTATCAGGATCTGCTGAGATTATCCGTTGCGACCGCCGGAAACGATCACCGTCTGGGCGCGAATGAAGCGCCTCCTGCTGTTATCTCCATATTCCTCGGCGACGAGCTCATCGGCGTTCTCGATGCGATCGAGAACGAAACAGAATATGAGGGCGCAAAGAAAAAGTACATGAAGCTCGGCGTTGACGTGCTGCCACAGTTCAGACGCGACACCACTGACCGCAACCGTACCTCGCCCTTTGCCTTCACCGGCAATAAGTTCGAGTTCCGTATGTTGGGTTCTTCCAACTCCATCGCGTGCTGCAACATGATGCTCAACTCAGCCGTTGCGGAATCCTTAAAACAGTTCGCGGATATTCTGGAGAACTCCGAGGACTTTGAGAACGATGTCCACAACCTGATCCGCGACACCATCAAAGCTCACAAGCGTATCATCTTCAACGGCAACGGCTACGACGACGCCTGGATCGAGGAAGCCGAGAAACGCGGCCTGTCCAACCTCAAAACCACAGCAGACGCAATGCCGCACTTGCTGGATGAGAAGAATGTCACTATGTTGACCTCACATAAGGTATTCACCAAGGCAGAGCTGGAATCCCGTATGGAGATCATGCTCGAGAACTATGTCAAGCAGGTCAACATTGAGGCACTGACGATGATCGACATGACCGGCAAGCAGATACTCCCGGCCATAGAGACATATCTGGGCAAATTGCTGAAAAATGTATCCATGAAAAAGACCTTATCAGAAGATATCAGCTGTGCGTATGAGACAGCTAATATTGAAAAGCTCTCGGCCGCGTGCGACGAGATGAGCGCCAACGCAGGTATCCTCGAGCGCTTAACATATCATCTGAGTCACATCGACAATATCATTGAGCAGGCAGATTTCGTTCGAGATGAGATCTTGCCGCAGATGGATACTCTTAGGGAGTACGCTGACGACGCAGAAGCGATTGTTGATTCAGAGATCTGGCCGCTGCCTACATACGGCGAGCTGCTTTTCGGCGTGAGATAAATCATACCATTTGATTATTCGTAATATAGTGTACTTGATTGTTGTCAGGTGCAATTATTTATCCTTATGATTGGAAGGTGATTATATGACAGTAGAATTTTGGTTTTTGATCGGAGCCGCATTGGTATTCTGGATGCAGGCAGGCTTTGCGATGGTGGAGGCAGGCTTCACCCGGGCGAAGAACGCCGGCAACATCATCATGAAGAACCTGATGGACTTCTGTATCGGCACGGTGGTGTTCGCTCTCTTGGGCTACACCATCATGATGGGTGAAGATACCCTGTTCGGTCTTATCGGTATCCCGAACATGGATCTGTTCGCCCACTTTAAGGAGTTCATCGCATCCCCCGCGAACGGCGATTTCACCGCCGCTTCCACCTTCGTATTCAACCTCGTTTTCTGCGCTACCACGGCGACTATCGTTTCGGGAGCTATGGCAGAGCGTACTAAGTTCTCAGCCTACTGTATCTATTCGGGCGTTATCTCGCTGTTTGTCTACCCCATTGAAGCGCACTGGATCTGGGGCGGCGGCTGGCTTTCCCAGCTTGGGTTTCACGACTACGCAGGCTCCTGCGCGATCCACATGGTAGGCGGTATAGCGGCTTTGGTAGGCGCGGTCATCTTAGGACCCCGTCTTGGTAAATATGAGCGTGACGAGAACGGTAAGGTCGTCAAGGTCAACGCGTTCCCGGGTCACAACATCGTTATCGGAGCGCTGGGCGTATTCATCCTGTGGCTCGGTTGGTATGGCTTCAACGGCGCTGCTGCGACCACCCCGAGTGAACTCGCATCTATATTCCTGACCACCACGATCGCTCCCGCGGTCGCGACCTGCACCACCATGATCTTCACATGGATCAAAAACGGCAAGCCCGACGTTTCCATGTGCCTGAACGCTTCTCTGGCGGGCTTGGTCGGCATCACCGCAGGCTGTGACGCGCTGGACGCCATCGGCGCGACAGTCGTCGGTATCGTATCCGGTATCCTGGTCGTTGTTTTCGTCGAAGTTCTCGACATGAAGTTCCATGTTGACGACCCCGTCGGCGCGGTAGGCGTACATATGGCAAACGGCATCTGGGGCACGATCGCAGTCGGATTGCTCGCGAACCCCGACGCCCCCGCGGGACTTTCCGGTCTGTTCTATACCGGCGACTTTACACAGCTCGGCATCCAGCTCTTAGGCTTTGTTTCTGTTGCCGCTTATGCGGCGGTTATGATGATCATTACCTTTAAGATCATCAAGAAGACCGTCGGACTCCGTGCTTCCGCTGAGGAAGAGATCGTGGGTCTCGATATTACCGAACACGGTCTGCCGTCAGCCTACGCAGGCTTTGCGGCTACTGCTGAGGACTATAGTGTTTACGGTGAAGACGTCACCGTCGTACTCGGCGATACCCCCGTTGCCGAGGCGGTCGAGGTCAAGACCGTTCCCACATTTGAAAAGGGTGACAGCAAGTTCACAAAGATCGAGATCATCTGTAAGGAAGCCCGCTTTGAAAGGCTCAAGAGAGCGATGGCGAAGCTCGGCATCACCGGCATGACCGTCACCCATGTCATGGGCTACGGCGCTCAGAAGGGCAAGCCCGAATACTACCGCGGCGTACCGCTCGAAAGCAACCTGCTGCCGAAGATTCAGGTCGAGATGGTCGTTTCCGCTATCCCTGTGCGTGACGTCATCGAGACCGCAAAGAAAGCGCTCTACACCGGCCATATCGGCGACGGAAAGATCTTTGTCTATGATGTGGAGAACGTCGTCAAGATCCGCACCGGCGAGGAAGGCTACGACGCCCTGCAGGGCGACGAGTAATCCCTTTGCAGCTAAAGGACTTCAGGGGTCAAACGATTAACAGGTTTAGTCTCCTTCCAAAGCCTTCATCAACATTGAATAATAACTCTCAAAAAATGTTTGCCATTTTACTTACCGTTTGACATTCCTAAAGTTATACAGACTGTGATTCAATTTTCTGGATTACAGTCTGTATTTTATTTGACAAACCTTATATATCGGGGTATAATACATTTAATAAGGCAAAGACGTCTTGGATATTCCAAGGCGGCTTTGTCTTTTTCTTTTGAATAATTAAATGCGGAGTGATTCCATGAGCAGTTTCCATGAAGAGTGCGGTGTGTTCGGTGTATACAGCAGAGAAACAAACGATCTTGCATCGATGACCTATTATGCACTGTTTGCCTTATAGCACCGCGGTCAGGAGAGCGCGGGAATCGTCGTCAACGACGACGGCGTGTTCACCTATCAAAAAGGCGAGGGACTGGTCAGCGAGGTGTTCAGCACGGATAATCTGAGCACGCTGGGCAAAGGGAATATTGCGGTCGGTCATGTGCGCTATGCCACCACCGGCGCGAAGCTCCTGCAGAACATCCAGCCGCTGATCGTCAACCATCACAAGGGTAGGATGGCGCTGTGCCACAACGGCAATCTGTCCAATTCTTATGCGCTGAGGACGCGCTATGAGGAACAGGGCGCGATCTTCCATACCACTACCGATTCCGAAGTTATCTCCTATACGATCGTGCAGGAACGACTGCGTCACGGTTCGATTGAAAAGGCGGTGTCGGCGGCGATGGATATGATAGAGGGCGCGTATTCGCTGGTCATCAGCTCGCCGCAGAAGCTGATCGCCGCGCGCGATCCGCACGGATTTCGACCGCTGTGTTACGGCGAGACCGATGACGGCAAGATCGTATTTGCATCCGAGTCCTGTGCGCTGGACGCCGTCGGCGCAAGGCTTGTGCGCGATCTTTTGCCCGGAGAGATCGCAGTCGTCGACAGCGGCGGTATCCGATTCGATACAAGCCATTGTCATATATGTCCGAAACGCTTCTGCGTGTTCGAATACATCTACTTTGCTCGTCCCGATTCGGTGATCGACGGCGCTTCTGTCAGCCGATGCAGACGCAACGCGGGCAAGTATCTTGCACAGGAGCATCCTGTCGATGCTGATATCGTTATCGGCGTACCCGATTCGGGGCTCGAAGCGGCGATCGGCTACGCACAGGAATCAGGAATCCCCTACGCGATCGGCTTTACCAAGAACAAGTATATCGCCCGTACCTTTATCGCGCCGGAACAAGGTCAGCGCGCACAGGGCGTCGGGATCAAGCTCAATCCCATCCGCGACGTTGTAGACGGCAAGCGCGTAGTGCTGATCGACGATTCCATCGTGCGCGGCACGACCTGTCGTCATATCGCACAACTTCTGTGGAACGCGGGCGCAAAGGAGATCCATATGCGCGTCAGCGCGCCGCCGTTTACACGCCCGTGCTACTACGGAACCGATATCGACAGCGCGAATGTGCTGATCGCCAACCGCCTGAGCGTTAAGGATATCGCTCGTCAGATCGGCGTAACGACCCTCGGCTACCTCAGCATTGAAAACGTGCGGCGGCTCACGGGCGAAGATACCGGATTTTGTACGGCGTGCTTCGACGGCGATTATCCGACCGCTATCCCGCCCGAGGGAGCAAAAAATCGTTTTGAAACCAAAATCAGTGAGAAGAAACAGGTGTGATGATGAAATTGCAAGAATTTGATAAAAAGCTGATACTGGAGGATGGTTCTGTATACGTCGGAAAGGGATTTGGAGATAAAGACGCACGCGTCCGCGTCTTTGAGATCGTGTTCAACACCTCGCCCGTCGGCTATCAGGAGATATTATCCGACCCGTCCTATACCGATCAGGGCGTGGTGATGGCATATCCGCTGATCGGCAACTACGGTATGACCGCGGAGGATTACGAAACAAAGACGCCGACCATCGCCGCGATGATCGTGCGTGAATATAACGGCGAGCCGTCCAACTATCGGAGCGTGAATACACTCGACGAAGTGATGAAGCGGTACCATATTGTCGGTATCAGCGGGATTGACACCCGCAAGCTGGTGCGCAATATCCGCGACTACGGCTCCTGCCGCGCGATTATCACGGATATATCTGAAAATACTGATGAGGCAGTAAAAAGGCTGAAAGAACACGTTCTCCCGACAGACACCGTCAGCCGCGTCAGTCGCAAATACATGAAGGAATATACGTCCGATCATGCCAAATATCATGTCGTCGCCGTCGACTGCGGGATGAAAGATAATATCATCCGTTCTCTGGTGAAACGAAACTGTTGTGTCACCGTCGTGCCGTGGAACACACCAGCCCAAAAGATTTGGTCGCTGAATCCTGACGGCTTATTTTTAAGCAACGGTCCCGGCAATCCTGAGGACGTTCGCGAGGTAATCAATACCGTTCGTCAGCTTCGCGGTATGTTTCCGATCTTCGGCATCTGTCTGGGGCATCAGATCCTGTCCCTGTCCTACGGTGCAAAGATCTACAAGTTGAAATTCGGTCACCGCGGCGGCAATCATCCAATCAAAAATCTCACAACTGACAAAATCGAGATCACCTCGCAGAACCATTCCTATGCGGTGGACGCCGAGAGCTTGAAAAACACGCCGCTTGAAGTCACACATCTCAACCTATTAGATAACACCGTAGAGGGTGTGGAAAGCGTGAGAGACCGCGTCTTCGGAGTCCAGTATCATCCCGAATCCGCGCCCGGTCCGCAGGACAGCGGCTATCTGTTCGACAAGTTTATCAGCCTGATGAAGGAGGGAAAGCGCCATGCCTAAGAGAGAGGACATCCGACGCATTATGGTCATCGGCTCGGGGCCCATCGTCATCGGTCAGGCAGCGGAGTTCGACTATGCGGGTACGCAGGCTTGTCTTGCGCTCAAGGAGGAAGGCTACGAGGTCATCCTCTGCAACTCCAACCCTGCGACCATCATGACCGACCCTGCGATTGCCGACAAGGTATATATGGAGCCGCTGACCCTCGAATATATCGCGAAGATCATTCGCAAGGAACGCCCCGACGCGCTCCTGCCGGGGATCGGCGGTCAGACAGGGCTGAATCTTGCGATGCAGCTCGAACGCAAGGGTGTGCTGAAAGAATGCGGCGTCGAGCTGCTTGGTACTTCGTCCGAGAGCATCGAGCGCGCCGAGGATCGCGAGCTGTTCAAAGAGCTGTGCGAAAGCATCGGCGAGCCGGTCATCCCTTCACAGATCACATACAGCCTTGAAGAGGCAAAAAAAGCAGCCGAGGCTGTCGGTTATCCGGTCGTCCTCAGACCTGCGTTCACCCTCGGCGGCACGGGAGGCGGTTTTGCCGACAGTGAAGCTGATTTATTGAAAATCGGGAAACAAGCGTTTGCTTTGAGCCCTGTGCATCAGGTGCTGATCGAAAAGTCCGTCAAGGGCTACAAGGAGATTGAGTACGAGGTTATCCGCGATCATAACGATACCGCGATCACCGTTTGCAATATGGAAAACTTCGATCCCGTCGGCATCCACACCGGAGACAGCATCGTTTTTTGTCCGTCTCAGACGCTGACCAACAAAGAGTACCAGATGCTCCGCGACAGCGCTCTCAGACTGATCCGAGCGCTGAAGGTTGAGGGCGGCTGTAACGTACAGTTTGCGCTTGATCCGCATTCGTCGCAGTATTATATCATCGAGGTCAACCCGCGCGTGTCACGTTCTTCTGCGCTTGCAAGTAAAGCGTCGGGTTATCCCATCGCGCGCGTCAGCGCGAAGATCGGCGTCGGTCTGCGCCTCGACGAAATACAGCTCGCCAACACCCTCGCATCGTTTGAGCCTGCGCTCGACTATGTTGTCACAAAAATGCCGCGATTCCCCTTTGATAAATTCGTCACTGCGCCAAACACCCTCGGCACCCAGATGAAGGCGACCGGTGAGGTCATGAGCGTTGGCAGAACCATCGAAGAAAGCCTGCTCAAGGCGGTGCGCTCGATGGAGATCGGCGCGGATCATTTGTATCTTCTGCGATTTGAGTCAATGACTTCCGATGAACTATACAAATATATCACCCGCGATACCGATGACAGAGTGTTTGCAATCGCTGAACTGCTCAGAAAGGGCGGCAATATCAACAATATCCATGACCTGACCGCCATCGACAGGCTGTTCCTGCGCAAGATTCGCAACATCATACAGATGGAATCACAGCTGCGGGATAATGTCGGCAATCCCGATATGCTGTATCGCGCTAAACGAATGGGTATTTCGGATAAGGCGATCGCTCATCTTTGGAAATGCGATGAAGCGGAGATATAAAAGATGAGAAAGGATGCGCACATTCAGCCAGTATTCAAAATGATCGACACCTGCGCCTCGGAATTCCTCAGCTATGTACCGTATTTTTATTCGACCTATGAAGAAGAAAATGAATCGATCTGCACCGATAAAAAGAAGATCATTGTTTTAGGTGCAGGACCGATCCGTATCGGTCAGGGCGTGGAGTTCGACTACTCTACTGTTCATGCGGTGCAGACCATCCGCAGAGCGGGCTATGAGGCGATCATCATCAACAATAACCCCGAGACCGTCTCGACCGACTATACGACGGCAGATAAGCTGTATTTCGAACCCCTCACTCCCGAGGACGTCATGGCGATTATCGACTTTGAACAGCCTGAGGGCGTTATTGTTTCTCTCGGCGGTCAGACCGCGATCAATCTCGCCCAGCCCCTCATGGACCGCGGCGTGAAGATCATCGGTACCGACTGCGCCGCGATCGAGAGAGCCGAGAACCGTGATTCCTTCAACGCGATCATCAAAGAACTCGGTATCCCCCAGCCCGCCGGTCGCGCCGTTACCTCGATCGAGGAGGGCGTGAAAGCGGCAGAGGAGATCGGCTATCCCGTTCTCGTCCGTCCGTCCTTCGTGCTCGGCGGCAGAGCCATGCAGATCGTCAGTAAGGAAGCAGACCTGAGGCATTATTTAAAGACCGCCGTTGAGATTGACGAGGATAAACCTGTCTTAGTCGATAAGTACATCACGGGCAAAGAGGTTGAGGTCGACGCGATCTGCGACGGCGTAGACGTATTCGTACCCGGTATCATGGAGCTGGTCGAGAGAACTGGCGTCCACTCCGGCGACAGTATCTCGGTCTACCCATCCTTCTCAATCTCGGATAAAGTAAAAGGGATCATCCTGCAATACGCGAAAAAGCTTGGCAAGGCTATCGGTATTGTTGGTCTGTATAATATCCAGTTCATCATCGACGAAAATGACGACGTTTACATCATCGAAGTTAACCCGAGATCCTCGAGAACCGTTCCGTTCCTGAGCAAGAGTACAGGTTATTCCCTCGCGGATATTGCGACGGAGGTCATCTTAGGCAAGTCGCTGAAGGAACAGGGTATTTTCCAGCTCTATCCCGAGGAAAAGAAGCGCTATTATGTCAAGGTGCCGGTCTTCTCGTTCCAGAAGATCAAGGGCCTCGACGCGTACCTCAGCCCTGAGATGAAGTCCACCGGCGAAGCGATCGGCTATGACAAGAGCCTGTCGAGAGCGATATACAAGGCACTCGTCGCAGCGGGCACGAAGGTGCAGAACTACGGCACGGTCATCGTGACCCTTGCCGATGAAGATAAGGAAGAGGCGATCCCGCTGATTCGCCGCTTCTACAACCTCGGCTTTAATATTGAGGGAACGGATCTAACTGCAAAAGTGCTACGAGAGCACGGTATCAAGACCAGAACATTGAGAAAGATTAGTGAAGGCTCAAATCAACTCCTCGACGCGCTACGCTCAGGATACGTCAGCTACCTGATCAACACGCGCGCGATCCTATCAGGTGTGCACTACGAGGACGGCGCCGCGATCCGCAGAACAGCGATTGAGAACGGCGTGACAGCCTTTACCTCGCTCGATACAGTACGTGTACTTTTGGATGTATTAGAGGAAACCACGCTCACCATTTCCACTATCGACACATAACACTATCAGGAGGAACTAACATGGCTGCATTTGAAAAAACTAAATCAGGAATCCCGATGATGGACGACGCTTTACAGAACATCCGTCTCGGCGACAATGTCGTCTGGCAGGTACCGTCGCTTGACGAGTTCCGCTATGTTGCGGAGCGTTTTTCCAATCAGGCGATAGCAGACGGGAGGAACCTGATCTACATCCGCTTTGCAGAGCATGAGCCGATTCTCACCCCGCGCGAGGGACTGAGGATCGAGCATGTAGAGCTATCCCACCGCTTTGAAACCTTCACCGTCAATATCCACAACCTAATCGAGCGCGAGGGTTATGACACGTTCTACATCTTTGACTGCCTTTCTGAACTCGAACAGGCGTGGTCAACAGACCTGATGATGGGCAACTTCTTCCACCTCACCTGTCCTTACCTGTTTATCCTCGACACCGTTGCGTATTTTCCGCTGATCCGCGGCAGACATTCCTTTGACGCGATTGCGACGATTCGCGATACAACTCAGCTTTTCCTCGATGTGTATAAGGATGAAAAGGATGTATTTGTCCGCCCGATGAAGGTATGGAACCGCTACTCGCAGACCATGTTCCAGCCCTATCGTCTGAGCCGTGAGGATAACAGCTTCACCGTGCTAAGGGACGGCACCGAGGTCAGTCATTTCTACAGCGTGATGAACAAAGAAGCAACCCAGGCACAGGATCAGAATGTCGATAGTTGGGAGCGATTTTTCTTCCGAACCAAGCTCCTCCACCAAAACGGCGTGGACGTCACCGAGGATTGCTCAAAGATCTGCAATATCATGCTGACGCGCGACAGTAAAATGCGCGAGCTTATCAAGAGCAACTTCACGCCGGAGGACTATTTTGAAGTTCATTCCCGAATGGTCGGTACCGGTATGATCGGAGGCAAGGCGTGCGGTATGCTGCTCTCCAGAAAGATTGTCGAGAACCATCGCCCGGACATCTTTGAGCGTTTTGAACCGCACGACTCCTACTACATCGGCTCAGATGTTTTTTATGCGTATATAGTGGACAACGGCTTTTGGGATCTGAGAATTAAACAGCGGACGGAGGAAGGCTATTTTACTCTTGCCGGAGAGTTTGAGAAAAAGATCATGGAGGGCAAATTCCCGACCGGTATCGAGGCGGAGTTTCGTCGAATCCTCGATTACTACGGTAACGATCCGGTCATCGTCCGTTCCAGTTCCATCTTAGAGGATGGCTTCGGGAACGCCTTCGCCGGTAAATATGAATCTGTTTTCTGCGGCAATCAAGGCGATCCGGAGGAACGATTGCAAAAGTTTGAAGAAGCAGTCAAAATTGTCTATGCCAGCACGATGAGCATGTCCGCGCTCGACTACAGAAAACGCCGGGGGCTGGATAAGCGCGACGAACAGATGGCTATTCTGGTGCAGCGCGTATCGGGCTCGCGGTATGAGGGCTTTTTCATGCCCTGCACGGCGGGTGTCGGTTATTCAGTCAGCCCCTACCGCATGGGCAGTGAAAAGCCGAAATCCGGTATGCTGCGGCTCGTCATGGGTTTAGGTACGGCAGCGGTCGACCGCAGAACAGGTTCTTATCCAAGATTGGTTTCTCTCGACGCGCCGACAAAGGTCCTCAGCACGGACATGAGTGATCGACAGCAGTTTTCTCAGAGGATCGTGGACGCTATCAGCGCCGACACGAACGATGTCGAAGGCTTTGACGCGATGAACATCTGTAAATCTGTACCGCGATATTTAAAAAATATGATTTACTCGCACAACTACGAAACCGAGAGCCGTCTCAGAGAACGCGGCGACTGGAGGGACGTCCTCTTCATCACCTGTGACGGATTAACGAAGAACGAACAGCTGATGACTGATATGCGTGACATCCTCGAGTTGATCCAAACCCATTACGAATATCCTGTTGATACGGAATACACGATTAACTTCGCTCCTAACGGCAGCTATGTCATTGATCTTTTGCAGTGCCGTCCGCTGCAGCTGACAGCGGAGGGAGATAAGATCACTGTCCCCGACGGCGTAGATAACAGGCATATCCTGCTCGAAACCAGGGGGGTGTCTATGGGATTTTCCCGTGAGATCGCCATCGACGGCGTTGTGTATATCGATCCTATCCTCTACTATCAGATGCCGTACCGCCGTAAGTATGAGATAAAGGAAGCGCTCTCTCAAGTCAACTGGCGCTTCCGCAATCAGGGCAAACATTTACTGCTTCTGACGCCCGGCAGGATATGCACATCGTCACCGGAACTCGGCGTACCGTCCGGCTTCTCAGATATCAGCGAATTTTCCGTGATTGCAGAGGTCTCAGAATCCAAGGTTGGCTATATTCCCGAGCTGAGCTACGGCAGCCATATTTTTCAGGATCTTGTTGAAGCAGGGATTCTTTATACCGCGGTGTTTGAAAAAGAGAGCACAATCGCTTTCTCTCCCGACCTGCTGAAAGAGTTTGCCGATGTAACGAATGAAGTAACGGAGCTCGCGGATGATATCAAAGGAGTTCTGCGTGTATACGATACCTCAAAGGATCATTTGACCCTGTACTACGATTTGGGCGAAGAGCATTTGCTGGTATGTAAAGAATAAGGTGCTGAATATGAATTTCGGAATGTTCAGAGTCGCCGCAGCATCATTGAAACTCAAAGTGGCGAACCCAAGCTATAATAAAACAGAAATAATGAATGCAATCGATCTTGCGTTGGCGGAAAATGTGAAGCTTCTTGTTACACCAGAACTGTCTGTTACAGGCTATACCTGCGGGGATTTATTCTTCTCAAGGTCCTTGTTGGAATCAGCAGAAGACGCGCTGGATGATATTGTTGCCTACACGCTGGGCAACAATATCTGTGTTGTTGTCGGTATGCCTTTGGCACATATGAATAAGCTTTATAACTGTGCTGTTGTGATTCAAAACGGAATGGTAACGAATATTACTGCAAAAACATATCCTGCCAATTATAATGAGTTCTACGAAAAGCGATGGTTTGACAGCGGAAAAAATTTGATATCTGCTCGGCATGACAAATATCATTGTGAAATCAGCACGCAGAACATTATTAATATTTGTGACGATGTTATGCTTGGAATTGAAATCTGTGAGGATTTGTGGGTTCCTTTGCCCCCATCGGTCAATATGTCGCTCAGCGGTGCTAACCTCATCGTTAATCTGTCTGCAAGCGATGAATATGTTGCCAAAGCGGAATACCGCAAAAATTTAGTAGTTACCCAATCCGCAAGGTGTATTTGTGCTTATGTATACGCGGGTGCTTCTGTCTATGAAAGCACCACTGATTTGGTTTTTAGCGGCGATACACTTATTGCTGAAAACGGAACGCTGCTTGCCCGAGGAGAACGCTTTCAGCGAGATAATATTATCACCATAGCTGATATTGATATCGAAAAGCTGAGTACCCTTCGGCAAAAAAACATGAGCTTTTTGCAACAAGCGGACTGCCGCATGGTCCATGTGCCAAATCTGAATAACGAAGAGAATGATTTAAAATATCGCAAGGTTAACCCTCATCCGTTTGTGCCGGTTGATAATGAAAAAAGAAAAGAGAACTGCAAAGAAATATTTTCGATTCAGGCATCGGGTCTTGCAAAACGACTTGAGCATGTCGGCGCACGGGGCTGTGTTATCGGAATCAGCGGTGGGCTTGACTCTACCCTTGCTTTACTGGTAGCGGTAAGAGCTGTAAAGCTGCTCGGCAAGCCATTAAAAAGCGTCATCGGTGTTACAATGCCGGGATTTGGAACAACAGACAGGACATATCAGAATTCCATACAGCTGATGAATCAACTCGGTGTTACCTGCTTAGAAATAAACATCAAAAACGTATGTATTCAGCACATGAAGGATATCAGACATAATCCCGAAATAAAGGATACTACTTATGAAAACACACAGGCAAGAGAGCGAACGCAAATTCTGTTTGACTTAGCGAACAAGCATCATAGTCTGCTTGTTGGAACAGGTGATTTAAGCGAATTGGCACTGGGTTGGTGTACCTATAACGGCGACCATATGAGTATGTACGGTGTAAATGCTTCAGTACCGAAAACGCTTGTATCATACCTGATAAAGCATGTTGCCGATATCAGCGAGGAAAAAACAAAAGCCATTCTGACAGATATTCTGAATACGCCCGTTTCGCCTGAGCTGTTGCCTCCGGATGAACACGGCAGCATTGTACAAAAGACCGAAGAGAATATCGGCCCATATGAGTTACATGATTTTTTCCTCTATCATTTTATTCGGTTTGGATTCTCCCGGTACAAATTGCAAAGACTAGCAGAGAAAGCATTTGACGGAATTTATGACACCGTTACCATTGAAAAATGGCTTGATGTTTTTTTGAAAAGATTTTTCCTCAGTCAGTTTAAGCGGTCTTGTGTTCCCGATTCACCTAAGGTCGGCTCAGTATCATTGAGTCCGCGCGGAGATTGGAGAATGCCTAGCGATGCCTCTTTCGAGGATTTTCTGCAACAGCCTTGACAGAGCAAAAGTCCAACTCCAGTTGTTCTGATGTTTCAAAAACAATATCACTAAATTCTGAATTATTCAGTTGACATATTATTGCTCTGTGGTATTGTGTTGTGCTTGAAGGGGGCGCGATACTATGACCACATTAGAGCACTTCTACTTTGGCAACGTGAATCCAAGTGAGTACAAGCAGAGTAAGGATACTAAAAAGAAACTGTCTGAAACGACAGCACTGATCGATGAGCATCGTACTATGCTGACTACCGAGCAGCAGAGGGAAAAGCTGGAGCAGATAGATAGCTGTCAGTTATCGCTGATTGCTATTTCGGAACGCGACGCCTACATCGAGGGATTCAAACTTGGTGTGAAAATGACAACAGAAATATATGAAGATATACAGCAGCGGTGATGATATCTTGGTAGCCCCGCTGTTGTACTTTTGAAAAGCACATCGAAAGACTCTTTCTTCTGCTGATATTGACTCAGTTTATGAATCGAACGAGAGAAAACCTTATAAGTGCATTTGCGGATTGTGCCATATTATAGGGTAAACACTCGGGTGAAAACCAAACTCGTGCCACAGGCGATTTGTGAGCGTTTGTGAAAGGGTTGTGTAGCATAAAGTTGTTCGTCTTTTTATGTGATATCAATCAAAAAAGTACAAAGGACAGGGACAGATGATTGATGTTTCATGAGCAGATAGATAACTGCCCGAAAAAAGGACATAAAAAAATCCCTCCAAATTTAAAAACAAATTCAGAGGGTAATTTAGGGTATAACAAAATAACCC
>OMTA01000087.1 GCA_900313895.1 uncultured Eubacteriales bacterium
CCGTCCACGACCTCTTTCCTGGAAAAGTCCAGGACCAGCTGGTTCCTTCCTCTGACAGGCTTTCTTCCCGGGATCGCCATCGCCCAGTCGGGGTGAGCCTCATACAGTCGGCTGTTGACGTTGACCATCTCCGGCTCTACCCAGATGCCGAAGTCCAGCCCGATTTCGTTGATCTTTTTACAAAGGCCGTCCAGACCCTTGGGCAGCTTTTTTTGATTGACGAACCAGTCGCCCAGCGAGCTTGTATCGTCGTTTCTCTCGCCGAACCACCCGTCATCCATGACGAGCAGCTCGATCCCAAGCTCCTTTGCCGCTTTTCCGAGGGAAACCAGACTGTGCTCGCTGATATCGAAGTAACTCGCTTCCCAGCTGTTGAGCAGCACAGGGCGTTCCTTATGCTTCCATTCGCCGCGCACGATATGCTCTCTGATAAAGCGGTGCATATTCACACTCTGTCCCGAGAATCCCTGCGCGGAGTAGGTCATCATCGCCTCGGGCGCCTCAAAGCATTCGCCGCTTCCTATCTCAAAGCAGAACCCCTGCGGCTGGATGCCGTCGACGATACGCGTTTTTTCATAGGCGTTGACCTCGACCGCAGCGTAATGATTCCCACTGTAAACGAGGTTGAAGCCGTAAACATCGCCGTAGTTTTCGGTCGCGTCCTCCGCGTGCACCATAAAGAACGGATTCGCGCGGTTGGAGGATGACCCCGTGCGGCTCTCGTTGACGAGCTTCCCCGCGGGGAGCGTCACGGTGTATTTGTTCATCTCGCGCGTCCATGCGCCGCGGAAGGTCGTCACCGACCACCCCGCACCCCACAGATCGAGCTGATTGCTCATCAGGCGCTCCAGCTGCACGCTTTCGATACCGTTGTTTTTCAGCCGCGCGTAACGTGTGATCACATCACATTCGGGATAGACATGATAGTGCAGCTCCAACGTCAGCTCGCCGTCCCTGAGCGTCAGACAAAGATGCTCCCCCTTACCGCTCTCGCTGTAGGAGCAGGGAAGCTCCCTCAGCATCGGCGCCTTATCGTCAATGACCGCGCTCTCAAAGAGGAAATCACAGCTGCGGCTGCCGTCAGGCTTTACAAGCTCGATAAACGGCTCGCGCACATCGCCGTGACCCGGCGCGCTCATCTCAAGGCACAGATCCTCGAGCATCACCGTCGGATGCGCCTCGCTGTAGGCGATCGAGTTGCCGATCTCAAAGGCGCGCCGCTGGATCAGCGGCAAGAGCTCCTCTTCCCCGGCGATCTCGATCCTGTTGCCGTAGTAAAGGTGGAGCGGATGACCGCTTTCGGCGATCTGAATGATATACGAAGTGTTATCGGTGTGCAGGACAAACGCGTCCCGCGCACCGCTGATTCTTTTGATCATGGAATCACCTTTTTAAAGCAGATTCGATATTATTTCTTGTTATCCTTCTTCTCGATGGTCGACATGACCTTCTTCTCGTTATAGAAGCCGAGGAGGATCGCGCCGAGAACACAGAACGCCACCGCGACAAAGCCGACGATGATCATACCGGTGACAGAGGCGGTGATGTCGTTGCTGTTGGTATTCTGAGTCGTACCGATGATCGCCAGCGACGTAAACACCAGCATCGCGAGCGACTGACCGAACTTCATCGCGAAGGTACGCGCCGCAAAGAACATACCCTCTCTGTTCTCGCCGGTCTCGATACCGTCAGCCTCCGCGACATCCGCGACGATCGACTGCGGGATGATACCGAGCAGCGCCATCGGGAACGCTGCGATCACACAGATCAGCACGCCGAAGACGATACCGGGCACCGCATCCGTACCGATCACGCCGATCAGACCCGCGATGACGTACGCGAGCGCCAGCCCGAGAAAGCCCGTGATGACCAGCTTTTTCTTACCGAACTTTTTGACGAGCTTCGGAACGATGGGGTAGAAGCACGCGGAAAGCACCGTCATACCGCCCAAAAAGTACATGGTGAAGGATTCGTCCAGCTTCATCGAGACCTTGACGAAGAACGGCAGACCCGTCTGGAAGAGGGTCAGACCGACCCAGTACATGATGTCCGAGCCGACAAAGGGACGGAAATTTTTGTTCTTAAAGGTCGCGCCGAGCGACTTGAGCATATTGTCCTTGAGGCAGAAGGTCGGCACCAGCATACAGATGCAGGAGATGACCGCCAGAACGATGAAGCAGATGCGATAGCTCCACGCAAATCCCACGCTGCCTCTGAGCATTCCCGCAAAGACAAAGGGCGTATAGGCGAGCATCGTGCCCGCGAAGAACGTCAGCGAGATCGCTGTCGAAATGTACATTCTGTCATCCTGCGTCTTGCCGAACTCCGAGATCAGCGCGTTGTACGGCGTGCAGTACATGGTCATAAAGAGGTAGAACAGAACGATGAAAACGGAGATCCATACGATGTTCCAGGAGCTGATCGCGTTGATCGGCGCACAGAAAAGCAGCACCGTGACGATGGAAAGCGGAACAGCGGCGTACTGCATAAAGGGGATACGTCTGCCGCGCTTGTTAGTGCTTCTGTCGGACAGGGAAGCGATCCACGGGTCGGTGATCGCGTCGAAAATACGCGACAGCGCCGTGATCAGTCCCAGCACCGTCAGAAAGCCGCCGATGACAAGCCCCGGTACGATGTACTGGATCGCGCCGTTTTGTTCCATATCGACCTGCGTGGGAAGATAAAAGGTGACGAACCACGCGCTGATGATACCGCTGAGGGTCGACCATCCGAGCTGACCGACAGCAAAGATCCGCATTTGTTTTTTGGTTAATCGTTTCATAATGACCTCCGTAGGTTGTTTTGCTGACAGGGCGCCGCCCCGATCGATCTCAATTGAAATCCCGTTTATTCCTTCATGCCCATCGCGATCTTCACGGCGTTATACGCGCCGTCATAGATCCCGATGGATTTGTTGATCTTGATACAGTCGCACATCTCTCTGAGCAGACTGTCCTCCTTGATGAACAGCGTCAGCATTTGCAGGGTGTGGGGGATATCCTCACATTCCAGCGTACCGTCGCCGATCTCCGCCGAGTGGATCGCGCCCCATTTTTCGTGACCGCCGATGCGCTTCAAAAAGAGCTTTGGAACGGGATAGAACGCAAGCTCCGAGGGCTTGGTGCAAAGCACGTCGCAGGAGCGGATCAAAAGGTTCGTGCAGTATACCGCTTCAAAGATATTCTCATGCCAGAAGGCGTGGATCCCTTCGATGTCGCCGTCAAGCGCCTCCTCTGAGAACCTCAGGGTATCGTCCCAGTCGTTCATATGCTCGGTCGAAAGCTCTCTGAGCTCCGCGATATCATCGCACAGCTCCTCCCAGACCTGCTTATAGTCGCCGACGTTGACATACAGCGCCGCTTTTTTACATTTGATCGCAGGGATCAGGTGACGGATCACCGCCGTAAACAGCTCTCTCTGCGCGCCCGCGCCGCCGATCGTCAGCAAAAAGCGGATCGGCTTGCCGTCCTCTTTCCGCTTGATCCTCGCGTCACAATCCTTTTCAATATTGACGACCATCTCGTGATCGATGTAGTGTCCGACATATTTGAGTGCGTCCGCGGGCATCGGCTTGTTGATCTTCTTTTTGCTCATGCCGTTGAGGATGCGATAGCCCATGTAGCTCTGGTGTGTCTGCACCAGGTGCATCGACCCCTCCGCAAAGTGCAGCGCCATCGGCCAGTTATCCGGGATCGCGTTGACGACATATTTCATCCCCGCGTGGATCGCCGCCTGTGCCGGCCAGACGTGCGTGCCGATGACCGGGATCTCCTTGGGAACGCTGTAGAACACCGGCGCCATCAGCTCCGCGTTCTTCTGATCGGCGGCGTTATAGCTCAGCTGACGGAACCCCTCATAGTTCGTCGGCTCCCAAACCACCTTGTTGAACAGCTTGCTCTTCTGACTCAGCCGCGAGCCCAGCGAGTACAGGTCGTTCTGCGCGCCGATGACCTTGGTACAGGTCGTGTCCTTGTAGGAGTTGAGGTCCATCCAGTACGGCGTAAAGCCCAGCGCGTGTGCCGCCGACGCCATCGCGATGGAAATGCGGTAATGCCCGAAGCCCATGCGGATGTTGCCGACGATAATACCCTTCTCGGTATCAAAGGGGATCTCACCCTCACCCTCGTTGACGCGGATATCCATCACCCCGAAGGGCGGATTCAGCGTTTTGTTCTCGACCAGCTTTGCCGCATACTGCGCGTCGCTGTCGTCGCCGTACTTTCTCGCATATTTTGCCTTTGATTTTTCGGCTTTTTTGACCGTTTTATCGCTCATTTTATTGCCGAATATCTCCAGTGATTTATCAGCCATAGGGCATTGTCCTCCTTTTTTTGCGCCAAAATTACACAAATTAAAGTGTTGTTTGGTTAAAGTGACCGAAACTCCGTCAACAATCAACCCGCCATTTTAACAATTCTAACATATTTCAGCCCGAAACGCAATACAAAAACCGGCTTTATTCGTATTATTTTACATAATTAAAGGGGAGAGAAGCCGGCTCCCTGCCATATTTCCCATCAAGAATAATGAAAAGGTTGTAAATTTTTTGTTATAATCGTTACGATTCCCTTGATTTTTTGTAATAGATGGTATATAATCAACTCGTTAGTGGCGTTTAGTGTCATTTTGTGACAAAATATTACAATTTGACCCACCTTACACACGATTTTATCAGTTCAATCTTTGAAGGGAGGCGGCAGTTATGTTTCTGGGTACCAGCGACCATTCTCTGGATGCGAAGGGCAGAGTCATTCTGCCGTCGAAATTCAGAGAAGAGCTGGGCGAGAGCTTTTATATCACCAAAGGTTTTGAAAAATGTGTCCAGGTCATGTCGGTCGACGAGTTCGACCGTCTGCGCGCACAGATCCGCGCCCTGCCCGCCGACAAAGCGCTCTCGCTTCAGTATCTATTGATTTCCCCCGCGGTATTGGTCAGCCCCAATTCTCAGGGACGCGTCGTCATCAGCCAGAAGCTGCGCGAGGACGCGGGTCTGTCCGGCGAGGTCACCGTCGTCGGTATGGACAGCCGCATCGAGATCTGGGACAAGGCGACCTTCACCGCGTTTATGGAGCAGCAGAAACAGGCTTCCGTCAAAGAAGCGCTGGAGCTGCTGAGATTATAATGAGCTTCGGACATATCCCCGTCATGCTGCATGAGGCGGTAGACGGCATGAACATCCGTCCCGACGGCGTCTATGTCGACGGCACGGCGGGCGGCGGCGGACATTCCGCCGAGATCCTTTCCCGCCTTACGAAAGGGACGCTTTACAGCATCGATCAGGATCCCGACGCGATCGCCGAGGTCACCCGACGATTCAGCGATATCCCGAATTCCGTGATCCTGCAGGGCAATTTCAGCGAAATGCGATCCCTGCTCGCCGAAAAAGGCGTTGCCTCTGTCGACGGCGTTCTGCTCGATATCGGCGTTTCATCCCACCAGCTCGACGAGGGCGCGCGCGGCTTCTCCTATCACGAGGACGCGCCGCTCGATATGCGCATGAGCCAAAGCGGCGCCACCGCCGCCGATCTGGTCAATACCATGGAGCTGTCCGAGCTGTCCCGCGTGATCTCCGTCTACGGCGAGGAAAAGTACGCCTATTCCATCGCGAAAGGCATCGTCCGCGCCCGCGAGGACAAGCCCATCGCAACAACCCTTGAGCTTGCCGAGATCGTTCGGAACAACGTGCCCCAGAAGGCGCGCCGCGACGGACACCCCGCCCGCAAGACCTTCCAGGCGATCCGCATCGCCGTGAACCGCGAGCTGGAGGTGCTGGAAAAAGGGCTCGAGGCAGCCTTCGAGCTGTTGTCACCCGCGGGAAGATTATGCGTCATCACCTTCCATTCTCTCGAGGACAGGGTGGTCAAGCAGTTCATGAAGGACAAGGCGCAGGGCTGTACCTGCCCGAAGGATTTCCCCGTCTGTGTCTGTGGTAACACCCCCAAGGTCAGGATCATCACGAGAAAGCCGATCCTGCCCTCCGAGGAGGAGCTAAGCCGCAATCCCCGCGCCCGATCCGCCAAGCTCCGCATCGCGGAAAAGCTGTAAAAATCCGCAGATTTGTCGGAGATTGGATGCTTTTGTCATAATTTCGCGCTGTTTTTTCCCTATCGGAACAAAGGGTTACAATCTTCGGCAGAAAGCGCAAATACCGACAGATATCGACGCATATTTGTACAGATTCACTATGGACACACCTTGCCTGTTATAGTAAAATGATAACAAGCTTGTAATGATTATGACATTTTAACTACAACCACCATAGGTTGTGGTCAATTTAGATAAATAACACAGGATAGGCGGTCGCTTCACCAAAGGAGCAGCCCTCTCAGTCAGGCAGAAAAACCGGAAAAAGTTACAGACCGGTTACACGATTTCGCGTATTACGAACCATTCGTCAGGAAATATCAAAAACAGAAACGAAAGTGCTTGGAGCTGCGCGCCTATGCGGCGCGTAAGCCTGCACGCTCAGTCAGGAAATTTGGGGTGTAGTATGGCTTATTACAGTCACAACCACAACCTCGCTTATGATCTTACCTTGTTCGAGACGCCCTACGATGCGCCCGTAGCAAGAAGGAAGAAGAAAGCGAGCGAGGATGCCGCCGTATCGGAAGGCGGCGCTCAGGAGTCACAAGAGAATACCCGCGGCAGCGGCAAGCGCGTCAAGACCGCCCGCCGCAAAAGGAATTTCGGCAGGATCGCCATAGGCGTGATCCTCGGTGTCGCCGTCATGGCGATGATCGCGTCGATCATCCACGGTCAGGTACGTCTGACCGAGCTGAACCAGGAGATCATCGACGCGCGCTCGGAGCTTGCCGAGAAGCAGAGCGTATATACCCAGCTCGAGATGAAGGTCGATTCCTCCGTCTCCACCACGGTCGTCGAAAACTACGCCAAAGACCACCTCGCCATGAACAAGGCGAACAACAGCCAGAAGCTGGATCTGCCCGCCGGTGTGGATATCGAGATCAAGCTGTAAGTTTAACGGAGGTATGAACCAATGAAGAAAGCCATTTTGGGCAAGAAGATCGGTATGACGCAGCTCTTTCGGGCTGACGGTACCATGATTCCCGTCACAGTCGTCGAAGCCGGTCCGTGCCCCGTCGTTCAGAAGAAGACCGTAGCCAAGGAAGGTTACGAAGCCGTGCAGGTCGGGTTCTGCGAGCTGCGCGAGAAGCTGGCCAACAAGCCCCTCAAGGGCCATTGCGCCAAGGCCGGCGTGAAGGCCATGCGGTACCTGCGCGAGCTCAAGCTCGACGACGCCGCCAGCTATGAAGTCGGCCAGGTCATCACCTGTGACGTGTTCGCCGAGGGCGAGCGCGTGGACGTGACCGGCGTCAGCAAGGGCAAGGGCTTCGAAGGCAACATCAAGCGGTGGAACCAGGGCCGGGGCCGCAAGACCCACGGTTCCCACTCCTACCGGGTGGCCGGTTCTCTGGGTGCCTGCACCTACCCCGGCGAAGTCTTCCGCACCAAGCGCCTGCCCGGCCACATGGGCAGCGAGACCGTCACCGTCCAGAACCTGGAGGTGGCCCGCGTGGATGCCGCTCGGAACCTGCTGCTCATCAAGGGCGCCATCCCCGGCGCCAAGGGCACCATGGTCACCGTGAAGAGCACCGTGAAATAAGGAGGAAAGAAGATATGCCTAACGTAGCATTGTACGATATTACCGGTAAGGTCATTGGCGATATCGAGCTTTCCGAGAATGTATTTGGTCAGCCCGTCAACGAGCCCGTTCTCCATCAGGTGGTCGTGGCTCACCTCGCCAACTGCCGTCAGGGCACCCAGAGCGCCAAGACCCGCAGTGAAGTTTCCGGCGGCGGCAAGAAGCCCTATCGTCAAAAGGGCACCGGCCGCGCCCGTCAGGGTTCCACCCGCGCCCCCCAGTGGACACACGGCGGCGTGGTGTTCGCGCCCAAGCCCCGCGACTACTCCCAGAAGGTCAACGCCAAGGTGCGCCGCATCGCCCTTAAGTCCGCCCTCTCCTCCAAGGTCGCCGACAGCGAGCTCATCGTGTTCGATGCACTGAACATTGAAGCTCCTAAGACCAAGGAAATGGTGAAGGTCCTCAAGGCCGTCGAAGCGGACAAGGCCCTGATCGTTCTGGCCGACAAGGACGAGGCCGTGGAGCGGGCAGCCGCCAACATCCCCGGCGTCAAGACCACCCAGGTCGGCACCCTGAACACCTACGAGGTGCTCAAGTATAAGAAACTGATCCTCACCAAGGATTCCGTTGCAAAAATCGAGGAGGTGTACGTCTGATGAAGAGCGCTTATGATATCGTGAATGCTCCCATCCTCACCGAGAAGAGCTACGATTACATC
>OMTA01000005.1 GCA_900313895.1 uncultured Eubacteriales bacterium
TCGGTTGCGATAAGATGAAGGATATACCTTTGGATATCTCCTACAGAATAGCTTTTGGGGAAATACTTGCGGATCTCTTCATACGAAAAACTGACCTTTTCTTTTTGATTGGGTTTATCCTGCGATAAAATGCGGACGATACGCTCGGTATCAAGGTCGCCTGATTGAGACAGCTTTTTCAGCATGATCGCCTGAGAAAGCGACGGCGTTCTGTCCTCTGCTTCCATCACCTCTAATATGTCATACTGATCCGTGTCTGAGAGATATGACAAGGCGACTGCCACACTGAATGCGATACGGTTATCGTCAACATAGTCCAGTATCTCAGGGATAAGATAAGTCAGACGGATATACCGCTTCACAGTATCTTTGCTCGTCCCGTCTTGCTCGGCGATCAGTTCAGTCGATAACTTCGGTGCAAGTTGCTCCGAAGTTAAATCGGTTCGCCTACCCTGATGGTTGAGCGCCTCTGCTTTCATCTTGTAAGCGAAGGCTTTCTCCGACGGCAGGATATGCTCACGGTGGAGGTTGCTGTCTACCAGCATGATCGCCGCCTCATCACGGCTGACGGGACGAATAAAGGCAGGGACTTCACTAAGCCCTGCCTTCTGCGCCGCGCGGAAGCGGCGGTGTCCCGAGATGATCTCATATTGGTCTGTTGTTCCCTCTAAAGGTCGGACAATCAGCGGCAACATAATGCCATGCTCCTGAACACTCTCGATCAGGCTGTTCATCTCGTCATTGTCGAGCACCTTGTAGGGATGGTCTTTAAATGGGTGTAATTTGTTGATTGATATAGTTTTCATCTTTCAATGTCCTTTCTGTATGTTTTTTGTTTTTGCCGTTGGGTTCCGAGTTCTGCTTGCAGCTCTCGCTCAACGGCTTGTTTTAATTCGGGTTGTCTTTTTGCGATAAATCGGCAGATCTCCTTATCCTTGCGATACGGCATGATCTGCCGTGTTATCTCTTTGCACTTTTCTTTCAGCGCGATTTCTTCATCGGGCGTTTTGATGCGTCGCAATTTGTTCCGATACTTCTGCCGCACACCTTCGAGCTCGTGTATCTTCTCGTCGATCAGATTCTCATAATCATGAAAATCGGTCTCGGTGACGATATGATGCTTGCCGAGGAATTGCGCGGCCTCGGAGATTTTGTCCAAGTCCTTCCAGATGGCGCGGAACTCCGGCGAGATCGGGATATTGTTTTTGATCTCGACATACGGTCTGCCTGAGATCAATCGAAACAGCTCGACGACAAGCTGAAAGAAGATCGTGAAGCCGTCCGGCTCTCTGTATCTCGGATTCGATTGTATGAGGATCAGCAGCGGCTTTCTGTTGCGCGGCGGCGCTTGGAAATCCGCAAATGTCAAGTTACTGCCGAGGTTGTTGTGCAGGCGTTCGTTGATGGCGTTACGCGTGTACTCTTTTCCGAGGCTGTCGATACGGATCGGACGTTGCCACGACGGCGCTTTGACAGACGGATGCTGATAATCGTATCCGCGGACGAACTCATAGCCGATGGATTCCAGATAATAGATGAACATGGATTCCTTGTAGCTGTGGGCGATCGCCTCATCGATGTCCTGCCGCAGGATATCCCTGGGGGTCGGCTGACCGCTTTTCTCGATCCAATACTGCTTTTTGCCGGAGCTGTAGATCGGCGATTTGGGCAAGACGCTTTTGCCGAAATCACGACAGATGCGATCCGATACATTCCTCAGCTCGACATGGTCGCGGATCTTGTTGCGATACTTTTTGCCGTCCACAAACGAGGTGGCGTTGATCACGAAATGATTGTGCAGCTGACCCGTATTCAGATGGGTCGTGACGACTACCTGATGCCTGTCTCCCCACATCTGCCTTGCGGTGCGTATACCGATCTCGTGCGCCTCTTCCGCAGTGACCTCACCGGCACGGAAGCTCTGGTATCCGTGATAAGCGACGACCTTACCGCGCTCACCAAAACGCCGTTTGACCGCCGTCATTTCTTCATAAGCCCGGAACTTGGAACAGTTGATCCCGCTGACATACATCGTCTCGTCGGTTTTATCCGCGTTCGCCGCGTATTCCAGCGTTGCGTAGAGATCGTCATCGAGGTATTTGCGCTCGATGGTTTTGTCGGGGTTTCGCGCGTAGTCGATGACCTCCTTCAGCCTGTTTTTGACAGGCCAGAATCCTGTTGTTGCCACGGCGGATCACCGCCTTTGCATATATCCTTTTGCGGCTTCAAAAGTGTTCCCTCGATCTCTGTCAGCAGAGCCAACGCACGTTCGTTCACCTCGGGTGAGAACGGCGGCTCCATCAGCGTATCGATCTTTTCGCAGAAATGAAAAAAGACGTCCGGCAGCACCGCCTGCGGTGCATAGCCCAACGTCCTTTCCCTAATATACTCTGTTGTGTTCAAGCCGCAAAGCGCGGCGTTCTTTTTGATCTTCTTCTTTTCCTGTTCGGTAACAGTGAAGAAGATCCCTTTTGTTTTTTGTTTCATATTATCAATCCTTTTCATGTTTTTGGGCAGCAAAAAGCCGATGAACAGTTACGCTCATCGGCTTGCTGAAATATTGTTTTATCTTTCATGATCCCGGTACCTTTCCCGCGGCAGCACATCTTTGATATACTCTCTGACAGTCAGATACACCTCGTCGAACGGCGGTTTGAAAACATCGCCTTCAAAACGAAACTTTTCATACGAGTGCCGTAAATCTTCCGTTTTGTGGAGAAATCCATTGAAGGTTTCTAAATGCCTGTTGCTGTTTTTCAGTGTTTGAAGAACCTCATCGCGGTTGAACTCAAACACGCCTGACAGATAATACAGATCGATGACATCCTTTATCCTGCGGAACACCTTTTCCGATGATACTACAGCAGTTTTATCCGCTATCATCTGTATGGGAGATACGCCGCGAAAACGGAACCCTGTTACCTCATAGATTTGAGTCGGTACCTCAGGACGGTTAACGTCAATATCCATTGTAAACAACGTTCTGTCTGCTGCGGAATCTATTACCTCAAATCCTGCTGAACGTCTTTCACCATACATTCTGTAAAGGCTTATCTTCAAACCAAGACCGATTTTGTCAATTGCCTTTTGTAAAGAGGCAACCATCTGCTCACCGGTCGGTGATGTGTCGGTATTCCAGTTGGCGTCAATATCGACGGTGTGACGTGTATCTTCATTGTATCCCGCCTCCATCAAACAGGCTTTCAGAACCATCGATCCTTTGAAACTGACCGGAATCCCGCTCTCATAGATCGCTTTCATGATCTCATACATCAGTTTTTCTTCTGCTGTGATATTCATAAACGCCTCCTAATCATCATAGTATTCGATTGCTTCTTGTGCAAGCTTTTCAAACCGCTCCTGATACTCCGGAGCAACGAAAAGCCCGTCAAAGCTTTCGCTGTTCTTATAATAGTATCTGCTTACCGCTTCGGTAATACCCTGCATATCCAGAAGTGACTCATTCGCCAGCGCATCGGATAAGGTGCGATTGAAATCGGTGAACCTCAGACCGTTCTTTTCCTTGACACAGTACGGAGAAACATGATTGCCGAGCACGACAACGCCGTTGAATCGCTCAACTGCATCATCGCCGTAGACCCATATGATATATTCGTCGCTGTGACCACCGAAGCTGCCCTGACACATCAGCGCTTCGTCCAACGCGAACACAACATTATCTCCGATCATATCCTGAACTGCCTTCAGCCATGCAAGAGCGCCTACATAGTCGGAGCGCTTCGGAAGGTCGATCTTACGGGAATCATACTTTGGCAATACAGCTGTCTTTCGATTGACTAAATCTTCCTGTATACGACTTTCCAGCAGTGTCATGATATACTCCGGCGGCTTACGCAAACCGGTCTCCCAATTCTGAACGGTGCGAAACGGGATATGGTACCGTGCGGCAAATTCACTCTGTGTATCGCCGAGCCGCGTTCTCATTTCACGGATATTCATAAATATCACCTCACCTATATAATACACTCAATGGGTGTATTAGTCAAGAGAAAAGTTTGAAATTCAATCAAGGGGTTCTTAGGGATCACCCTAAAGCATCACCGACGGTCTGCGTCGGCGGCAAAAGATATATACTTTTGCCCTGCTTGCTACAGTATAAGACAAACCCGCCCTTCGGTGATACAGGACGGATTCTGTTTGCCTTATACTTCTGATTGTAATTCATCTTTCTATAATTTCGTTGTGCCGTCATCGTGACGGCAGTCTTGTTTATCGTCTCAAAATTTGCCGTCATCGTGCCGTCAATCAAACAGTTTGAGGTCGTCCAGAATATCCTGCTCGGCTTCTTCCTGTTGTTCAGCATATAAATCCGTAGTTACAGGCTGCGGAGCGAAGTTTGCTTTCGCAAAGCAAGCCCGCATTTCCTCACGAATGATGTTTCGGATATCCTCCTCGTGCTGTTCTCGGGTGATTGATTGTAAATCTACATAATCGGCAATTGCATCTAACACAAACTGATTCCGTGATTGATACTTCTTTACGTCAAGCGTCTGCATATATTCTGCGAGAGCACGTTCTCGGGCGTCGGTTAGGTCAAAGCGTACTGTCATTTTATACACGTCCTTCATTCTTCGCCTCGGCTCTCAGATAAACGTCTGCGAGATATTCATAGCCTTTTGCGGCAGCGCAGATGTTGTCAATGAACTTTACACGGTCGAGATTGCCGTGATAAAAATTCTTGATCAGACAACCGCCACCGCCGCAGACGTAGAGCTTCATCGTGCTTTCATCATATCCGTGCTCACGCAGACGACGGAAGATCTCGGCTACATATTCCTCGGCAATAGCTGTGATAATCTCCAAGTCGGAATCTGGAATATCTGCCGTGCCTGTCTGTAACACCTCGTCGATGATATAGTCATTCAGCTCTCGGCGTGTTTTGCGCATAAAGCCTTCACGAATAGCGAGGGTGTATTGATAAGTGCCGAACTTCTCGGTAAACATCTTACCGCTTTGCGGCTTGCCGTTGACAAGATAAAGTGTGTTCATCGTACCGTTACCGATATCGGCTACCATACTCAGACCTTTGAGCGTGGATTTGATAGGCACGACCGCAGAATACCCCTGCGGATAGATTTTTATATCACAGATCCGAATATGATAATCAACATTCCGAAAAGTGTACTTTACCTCCTTGTTCTTTGACAGATATGCGGCAAAATCCGCTTTCTGTCCGCTTGTCCAAGTCAATGGCAAGCCTGCGGCGATAATCACGTCTGCTTCGGTCAGCCCTTCGTCCGCAAGCTCGGTTGCGATAGCGGCGAGTGTGAGAATATAATAATCCTCATCATTCTGCTTTTCGGGCAGAAACTCCTTGTGTCCTTCGCCAATCAGATAATACTTGCCGTTATAGATAAGCATATCCTTTGTGAACAGCGGTTCGCTGTCGTGGGTGGTTATACCGGTCTTGAAACAATGGTTAGCGGTTTTGATATTGCCGTAACCGTGGTCGATACCGATAATGATTTTGTCTTTAAAACTTTTCATAATCAAAATACCTCCTGAAATAGTAAAACTGCCCTGAAAAGTGGGGGCAGTTTTCAAATAATAAACTTTGTGATTTTGGGCATAAAAATAACACCTACCGAAAACAATCGATAGGTGCTATTCAAAGCCGATGTCTGTATTTGTTTGTTCTTGAAATTTTCTTCCGATTTTGTCAATGCGTTTCTTAACGGCGCTATGCGTTTTATAGCCGACCTTATCCGCTATTTCCTGATAGGTATAGCCTTCAACACGAAGTTCCAATATCTGTCTGTCCTTTTCGGGCAGCGCTGCCATAAACCGCTCAACATCAACCTTTGCGGCTATATCGCCTTCCAAGTCGATACTGTCGTCCGCCTTATCCCACTCTGCTCCGTCGTGATTTTTCTTGTAATCCTCCTGAAATGCTTCGAGCGAGACCATCGGGTGCTTGGTTTTCTTATGATAAAAGCTGTTCTTAAAGTCGTTTTTCTGTTGGCTATATCTATAATCGAAATCCTCAAAGCACTGGTGCTCCTTGACTACGGCGAGGATCTCGTTCATTCCGAAACGCTCCATTGTTTTCGGAACGATATCCTTCAAAACAGCGTCAACATATTCATCGCTGACAAAGCCGAAAAAAGTTGTAGGCTGAATATCGTTAACAAGGCTCTCGATCGGTGGCAGTACGCCCTCGTCCTGCATAGTCTTTATCCAGAAAGACGGTGCGTGAGAAAACTTCCAAGCCGGATGATCTCCCGAATATATTTCACGACCTACGTTCAATCCCATATATTCCCATACAAGATAGTGGAAAGCGTCGTACATCAAAAGAGCAAATTGGTCGCTCTCTATCAGCTCTATCTGCTTCCAGTTTGTGAACAGCTCATAGGGATAGCGTGAAATCTGAAACGACAGCGTTCCGCAATGATCAAGTAAAGACTTCGGCAAAAAGTAAAACAGTGGGATATATTCAGCGTTCTTGTACCGTGTGACCTCGCCGTTTTTGCGCTTGATTTTGATTGGCATTTGTATTCATCTCCTTTCTGAGGTTAGGTGCCTCTATATGATAAAGACGTTTCTACCCTTGAATTGTTCCAAAACATTTAAACTTTTTTCAAAAATATTTTCGTTACTGATTATAATATCCGAAAAGCAAGAAATCTCGCCATTTTTGTCGATAAAACAAAAAGCGCACCGGAGAAGATACGAATATCCGTACCTTCATTCCGATGCGCGTAATCCCATATCTTTCCGTATTTCATTTGTTCACAATATTAAGGTATGAGATGATTATAGCATATCAAACATACGTTTGTCAATTGTAAGTGCTTTACTACCTAATCTTAATATTTAAAATTGTTCAAGATATATGATTGCTCTGACAATATTATGAAAACCCCAAGCGGAAGCGTTCTAAAAGGTTCAACCGTTCTGAAAGTGGGTAGCATATTAATTATTACTATGATAAAATAATGTAAAATGTTTGCAAGCCAGAATGATTTAAAACAGCCCTTGTTTATGTTGTGTGCGGCTCCGTTTACCGGCGCTTTTTATCTCTTTTCTTTGCCGTTCTCGAATTTTGCTAAGTGGATCACCCCGTTTTTTATAAATGTTTCTCAGATTTTTATATTGGTTTTCTCTTTTGTTATGCTTGCAAAATGCCTGCGTTTGTCATCAAAAGGAAGAATTTGTTTGCATCGATGTCGTTAATGATGATCAAAATACAATGTCCGAAAGCGAAAAGAAAGCGTATATCAAGTATATCCTGCACGATAAAGAGTTTTGTCACGCGTTGGAGCATTCGGAGAAATCAAAATTAAAAACGCTTGTGAGATTTAAAAGTTATGTTTTGATAAAGCTGTATAAAAAATTGCAAAGAATCAGGAGAGAAAAATAATATGAAAATCATAGGGATGATACCGGCACGCGGCGGCTCCACAAGATACAACAACAAGCCTCTTGCCGATATCTGCGGCAAACCAATGGTGTATTGGGTATGGAAGCACAGCAAGGAGGTCAAACGGTTCGATGAAGTATATATCGCTACCGACAGTGAACAAATCGAAGCTGTCGCCGAGAGCTTCGGCGCAAAAGTGATAATGACTTCATTTGAGTGCGAGACCGCTACCGAAAGGCTTTATGAAGTATCGCAGAAAATCGACGCTGATCTGTATGTGATGATCAATGGTGATGAACCTCTTGTTTTGGCAAAGGATATCGTCAAATGCATACCCGAAGCCATTCCGGATGATGACTTTTATGTATCTAATCTGATGACAGACTTTTCAAATCCCGTCGAGGTCGTTGATCCGACAAATTTGAAAATCGTTACCAATAAAGACGGGATATGCCTGTTTATCTCACGCGCCCCTATCCCCTTTCCAAAGGGTGAGATGAATTACGCTTATCAGAAGTTTGTAGGCGTCGGGGCTTTTACAAAGGCAGCATTGGAATACTATCATAATACACCTCGCGGTCCCGTGGAAAAAATAGAAGAAAACGATTCCTTCCGTTTTATCGAAAACCGAAAGGACTGTTACTATATCAACGCTCACTGTAAAACGCTCTCAGTCGATACCCCAAAAGACAGGGTACAGGTGGAGCGATATATGAAAGAAAACCATTTAGACAAATGAGGATGTGAAAGAATGTTCAGCTTGATTGCAGGCAATTGTGTGATTGAATCCGAAGAAACCGTGATGGAGACTGCGGAACAGTTAAAAGAGATAACCGAAGAATTACAAATCCCGTTTACTTTCAAAGCTTCTTTTGATAAAGCGAACCGTACATCCATTCATAGCTTTCGGGGCTTAGGGATTGACGAGGGCTTGCGGATATTAAACAAGGTAAAAGAAACGTACCATTTGCCTATTTGCACCGATATTCATGAACCGTGGCAGGCAGAAAAAGCTGCAGCGGTTTGTGATATTATTCAAATTCCGGCTTTTCTTTCACGGCAAACAGATTTACTAACCGCAGCCGCAAACACAGGGAAAACAGTTCATATCAAAAAAGCACAGTTTATGGCTCCGTGGGATATGGCAGCCTGTGTGGAAAAGGTCAGGCAATCAGGTAATGATGATATCATTATCACCGAAAGGGGCAGTTGCTTTGGATATAATAATCTTGTCGTAGATATGACAAGCTTGCTTGAAATGAAAAATCTGAAAGTGCCGGTTTATTTTGACGCTACACACAGCGTTCAAAAGCCAAGCGGTAACGGTATAAGCTCAGGCGGCAACAGAGATCATGCTGAATATCTGGCAAGGGCAGCCGTTGCAATCGGGGTTGACGGATTGTTTATTGAAACACATCCTGATCCCAAAGCAGCAAAATCCGACAGTGCGGTAATGATTCCGCTTCATAGAATGAAGCCGCTTTTGCAACAGCTACAAAAAATATATTACGCGATCAATTGAGGGATAAAAAATGGGTTACAGTGAACAAATAAAAACAGTATTTGATAAAGAGATCGAAGCGCTTAATATCACAAAAGACAGTATCGGCAGCGAGCTGAACGATATTATCGACGCGTTATCAAAGTGCGAGGGAAAAGTGGTTTTTTCCGGGATAGGTAAATCGGGGCATATTTCGGCTAAAATTGCATCTACTTTTTCAAGTCTTGGAACGCCTTCGATTTATATGCATCCTGCCGAAGCAAAACACGGAGATTTGGGGCTGCTCAACAAAACCGATATTGTTGTTTTAGTCAGTTACAGCGGAGAAAGCGAAGAGGTTCTCAGCTTATTGCCATACATAAAGGATCAAAAAATCAAATCCATCGCTGTAACAGGAAACAAAAGTTCAACCCTGTATAAGAAATGTGACTTAACATACTGCTTTCCGAAGTTCGAGGAAGCGACACGCTTCGGAATAGCGCCCACATCAAGCACAGCAGCTTTACTTGTTCTCGGCGATGCTTTAGCTGTAGTTTTATCTGAAATAAAGGGTTTTCAAAAAGAAGATTTTGCCGCAATTCATCCGGGCGGTGTATTAGGAGAGAAACTGTGAAACATATCAAGCTTCTTATAATAGATGTTGACGGTACGCTTACCGACGGCAAGATATATATGGGCAAAAACGACGAGATAATGAAAGCCTTTGATGTAAAGGACGGTTACGGTATTGCGCACATTCTTCCGAAGCTCGGTATTGTTCCTGTGATCATCACCGGCAGAGAGTCTGAAATCGTAGCTAATAGAGCCGCCGAGCTCGGCATTTCGGAAGTATATCAGGGCGTTTTCGATAAACTGGACACATTGAAAACCGTTGCCGAAAAATACGAATGTACTCCCGATAATCTTGCCTATATCGGCGATGACATCAACGATTTGCCGTGTATAGAATACTGCAGCGTAACCGCCTGTCCCCTCGACGGACATGAATTAATCAAGCAGAGCGTCAGCTATATTTGTAATAACAGCGGCGGCAGCGGTGCTGTCAGAGAATTTATTGATCACATAGAGGAACGATATGAAGCATCATCCAATACTATCCGTTAAAGCAAGAACAATCAATTTTTTTGTGAAGAATTTTAATCTCACAAATTATTACCGCCAAATGAAAAAGCTTCATAACACACATTTGGGAGAGAGTTGTTTTGTGATTGGAAATGGACCAAGCTTAACGGCTGAGGATCTTAATACGATTGCCGGAAACAACATTGACAGCTTCGCAATGAACCGAATTTATAAAATCTTTCCTCAGACAGACTGGCGACCGACATACTATGTCAACACAGACTGGGTGCTAATCCGTGATGTGCTGGATGTGGTCAATACAATCCCCGCAAAGCAGAAATTCTTTCCGATCCACCATCTTTATAACGAGAGTTTTCGTAAACAAATAAAAAACAAGTATATCTTTTTTCTCGGGTATTCCGATGAAATGCCATATAGTATTGATTGTTCTGAATGTTTAAAAGGTGTTGGAACTGTTACAATTGCCTCCATTCAGCTTGCGGCGCATATGGGCTACCGTAATATCTTTTTGCTCGGCATTGACCACAATTTTGATAATATCATCGACGAAAACGGTAACACGATTATCAACAAAGGTGTAAGAAACTACTTTGTCGACGATTATGATAAAGATATTTCAAACGAGGTCGTTCATAATCTCGGCAATACAACAAGACGGTACAATGAGGTTCAGGAATACTTCCCGAAACACGGAGTAAACATACTAAACGCTACAAGAGTAACAAAATTGGAAGCTTTTCCGATAATCAGTTTCAAAGAAGCAATTAGCATAATCACCTCCCCTAAATGTTAGGAGAACACATAAGTTAAAAAACAGCGTTATTATTCACAGGAAACGGAAACAGAGGCTCTGTTATGGATTGCTTTAATTATCCTCTTGACAGTAAAATGCTGTTAAGAAAGAAAATCAGAATAAAAAAAGAATTGCTTGACTCCAATATGAGTTTCATTGAAAAGCGTATTGCTGTTTTGGGCGGTTCTACAACGAATGAAATTGTTGATCAGTTAGAACTGTTTCTGCTGAATTACGGTATCAAGCCGACGTTTTATCAATCGGAATACGCGCAGTATTGGCAGGACGCTATGTTTGGGAACGAAGAGCTTGACAGTTTCAAGCCCGATATTGTTTATGTGCATACGAATTGGCGCAATATCACTGAGTTCCCGACCACATCGAGCACAAAAGAAGAAGCAGATGTGATGCTTAAAAACACCTACAATCATTTTGCTATGATGTGGGACAAGCTTTCTGAGCGTTTTCAGTGTCCGATTATTCAGGATAACTTTGATCGTCCTGCTTGGCGGTTACTTGGTAATAGTGATGTTTCAGATTATCGCGGACGGACGAATTTTATTTCGAGATTAAATCAAAAGCTTTATCAATATGCTGACGAGCACAAAGCATTCTTCGTAAACGACGTTGATTTCCTTGCGGCAAGCTATGGCTTGGATGCTTGGAGCAATCCGCTCTACTGGCATATGTATAAATACAGTCTTTGCCTTGACGCTATTCCGAGCCTTGCAAAAAGCGTAGCGGACATCATCAAAAGCATTTATGGCAAGAATAAAAAAGTTCTTGTTTGCGATCTTGATAACACGCTTTGGGGCGGTATTGTGGGTGACGACGGCGTGGAAGGTATTCAGGTCGGTCCCGAGGTTCCCATGGGTCAGGTTTACTCAGAATTCCAGCAATACGTTAAGGATCTGAAAACCATAGGCGTATTGCTTGCTGTCAACAGTAAGAACGATGAAGAACACGCTGTCGCGGGTTTAAACCATCCCGATGGTCCGTTAAAGCCTGATGACTTTGTATCGATCAAAGCAAATTGGGAGAACAAGGATAGAAATATGCAGACAATAGCCGCAGAACTGAATCTCGGTATTGACAGCTTTGTATTTATTGACGATAATCCAACTGAACGCGAGATCATCAAACAAGCAGGTTTTGGAGTCGCTGTTCCGACAATGGATAAGGTGGAGAATTATCTAAAGACAGTTGACAGAAACGGATTCTTTGAGGTAACTTCACTATCGCTCGATGATTTGTCAAGGGTTGAGATGTACAAGGCAAACGCAAAACGTGTTCAGTTTCAGGAAAATGCAAGAAGCTACGAGGATTTCCTTAAGAGCTTGAATATGAAAGCGACAATCAGAGAATTTGAACCGATTTATATGCAGCGTATTGCGCAGCTGACAAACAAAAGCAACCAGTTCAATCTGACAACACTGCGCTGCAGCGAGAGCGATATTAAAAATATGCAAGCTTCCGATGATTACATTTGTCTGTATGGAAAACTGGAAGATAAATTTGGCGATAACGGCGTTGTAAGCGTTGTTGCAGGACAAATTGAAAACATCGAACTACATATGCGTTTGTGGCTAATGAGTTGTCGCGTTCTCAAAAGAGGTATGGAGGATGCAATGCTCGATACCCTTGTCCAAGTCGCAAAATTCCATAAGCTCGAAACCATTATTGGATATTATTATCCGACTCCCAAAAACAATATGGTCAAAGAGTTTTATAAAAAGATGGGTTTTGAACTCATTTCGGAAGATGAAAACGGCAATACGGCATGGAAATTGGATTTAGGTACATATGAACCTAAAAATCCTGCGATAGAAACAAACAGATAATTGCAGAGGTAAGCCAAATGAGCAGAGACGAAATATTCACAAGATTAAACGAAGTGTTTCAGGATGTGTTTGGTGACGATGATATCACTGTGACCGATGAAACGACCGCCGCTGATGTTGAGGGTTGGGATAGCTTGAGACATATTACATTATTAGCGGCTGTTGAGGATGAATTCGACATCGAATTTTCAATGGGACAAACCGTGAAGATGAAAAATGTCGGCGAGATGGTTGACTATATTGAAGAAGAGGCTTAATTGTTTTTGGCAGGTTAGTTTATGACAATCACTTCATTTACCTTTTTAGGATTTGTTTTAGCGACTTTAATCGTTTACCGATCGTTTCCCGTGAAGAAACAATGGTGGGTGTTACTTGCTGCGAGTATTATCTTTTATCTGAGCTTTAGTATCGGCGGAATATTTGTGATGATCGGCACATCCCTGCTCACATATTTTTCCGGTATTATGGTTCAGAAGCAAAAGGATAAACATAACGCATGGCTGAAAGAGAATAAAAAAAATGCGGATAAAGAAACCCGAAAAGCAAAAAAGGCCTTCTATCAAAAAAGGCAAAAGCTGATCGTTGCGGGAACCGTTGCGGTAACAATTGGCATTTTATTTATCTGTAAGTATTACGGTGTTTTGGCGACGAGATTCAATGGTTTGTTCAATACAAGCCTATGGACTGCGGAAAACATTCTTCTTCCGCTGGGTATCTCTTATTACTCGTTGCAGCTTATCGGTTATCTCGTTGACGTCAACAGGGATATTATCCCAGCTGAAAGGAACCCGTTAAAGGTAATTCTGTATGGCGGTTTCTTTTTATCTATTATGCAGGGACCGTTTAACCGTTACAACGACTTGATGCCGCAGATTTGTGCTGAAAAACGTCAAAAGCTTACATATGTAAATTTTAAGTTTGCTGTTCTCAAAATCACAGGCGGATACATAAAGAAGCTATGTATCGCAGATCAGGTCGGCATCATAGCGAATGAGGTATTTACAAACTATAATAACTATTCCGGCTTAGGCATCTTATTGGGGATCGTTTGTTTTGCGATCCAGCTTTACGCGGATTTCTCGGGTTATATGGATATCGTTATCGGTATCGGTCAGTTATTTGGTATCAATATGCCTGAAAATTTTCGCCAGCCGTTTTTTTCTCGTAATATGTCCGAATTTTGGAAACGTTGGCACATTACGCTTGGTTTTTGGCTGCAGGATTATGTTTTCTTTCCGCTATTAAAATCGAGTCTTTTCAAGAGAATAGGAAAAAGCATAACCGGCAAGTTAGGAAAAGATGCCGGAAGACGCATCCCTACATATATCGGTTTGTTCATATTATGGACGTTAATCGGAGCATGGCATGGCGCAGGATTCAACTATGTTTTTGGTGTTGGTATTCTTCAGTTTTTATATATCTTTCTCGGCGAAATCTGCGACCCGATTTTTGAAAAAATGAAAAAGCTTTTGCATATCAACGACAAAAAATTGTATTGGCATATTTTTCAATCAGTTCGTACCACCGCATTGATGATGCTTGCCTGGGTATTCTTTAATTCAAAGAGCTTTATGCAAGCTTTGAGAATGATCAGAAATATTTTTGTTGTTCCGCGATTAGGTCAGTTTTTTGCTCCGTTCTATTCGGAAGCTGTCAACGGAAATTATCTACGAAACACCATTTTTATTGCTGTGTGTATAGTAGTAATTCTTTTCGCTGATTTGCTTCACGAAAAAGGAAAGTCATTAAGGACAATCATTTGTGACAGACCATATCCGATCAGACTTGCGTTTTATTTGATTTTAGCATTTACCCTTATCATTTTCGGCGCTTATGGAAATCAATATGTTGCAAGTGATTTTATTTACTTTAAATTCTGATTTTTAGGTGAGTATATATGTTGAAAAATCGGTATTTTAGGTGGTCGTTAAAGATTATCAGCGCAGTTTTATCATTCTCGTTGATTTTTCTTTTTATTCAACCCTTCTTTGTTCCAAAGTATATCGGAGGCTCAACCACAATCGTTAGCGGCTACTCATATTTGGATAAGAATAGCATCGATGTGCTTTTTTTAGGTTCTTCACAAATGTTTTGTACTGTAGATGCGGGAATGCTGACAGATAAATATGATATCAGTTCATATGACTTTGGAGCAAGCGGTCAAAATCTGACGATGTCTGAGTATTATTATACTGAAGCCCTAAAAACGCAATCACCAAATTTAGTAATACTTGAAGCATGTCAAATCTTTTTGTCAAATGATAAAATCGGAGATGATGCTTTGTCTTGGAATTTTGATCCGATGAATATATCTATTAAGGAATTCACAACAGCGCAGCAAGTATGTAATAATAACATCAAAGCTTTTAACTATTCGTTTACTCCTCTTTTCCTTTACCACGATAGGTGGAATTCCATTGGCGATAAAGATAGCGGAGGTGAAAATGATATCGATTATGTCATTGATCCTAAAAAGTACATTGATCTATCATCTCGCGGCTTCTTAGCTCGTGACCATGTTGAGCCGCAAAAGTTGGCGTTTTATAATGATGATACATCTTTGAAAACCATTCCTCAAGAAAGCAAAACAGCCATTCTAAAGATTGCAGAAGACTGCAAAAATAGAAATATTAAACTTGTGCTTTTTAAATCACCCTCTTCAAGTTGGACAAAAGGTGATTCATTATCTGTCAAACATTTTGCAGAAGAAAACAGTTTGGAATTTATTGATTTGAATGAAAAACTCACAGAAATAGGTATTGATGAAAATAGCGATTTTTATGATGGAGCTCATTTGAATACCAATGGAGCTAAAAAAACCACAAAATATCTTGCAATATTGCTACAATCGTATTTAAAAAATTAATTATCAATGGGCGAAGATGCATTTAATCACCTTCACCCATAACTTTTTATGTATATATCAATTCTTTGTTTACAATCTCAGTTGCACGGTTACGGATATTATTCATCTTTCGTACCCACAACATTTGATCCTCTGCTTTCAGTTGTTCGGTTACGCCTTCCTGTTTGGCAAATTGTTTAACAAGTCTGTCAAACATTTCGTTTGCTTTTTCATCAATATCGGCAAGATAAGCGGTGAACTTACAGCTTGTCAGAAGATTGGTGTAAATGACATGGTGATGATTTTTGAGATAATGCAAACGCCGCTTGCCCCAAATACCTATTTCAACCTTTGGCTGTTTGGGTAGCTTCAAATCCGGCATCAAGTAATCTCCTTGTTGCGTATATGTAATCTTTGTCGCCATAATTATACCTCCTTAACCTTGATTTTCTTGACTTTGGCTTTCATGAGTTTTACTAACAGCTCGTCGATGATGTCAGTGTACTTGCCTTGTGAAATGAGGTTATTCCTCAAATCAATAAGGCTGTTGATAACTGTGCGCCGTTCATCGGACGTTAGATAAATGTGATACTTTGGAATTCTCATTGTTAATTCCTCCTCGACTGAAATTTGTATTCATATTATTGGAAGAAATTGAATAAACCACAAATGTGCGAGCGAGAAATGTGTGTAACTGCCGATAAAACCTGAGTTTTTCATAAGTCCGTTATGAACACTCGTACCAAAGAAAACAGACATCCGTTTGGGTGTCTGTTTTCTTTTTGATGTAGCTTACATCCTCACGACCTGCGGGTTATGCTATAGGCGGGTACTTAGCTCGTTGGGTTAGTGAGTGGAAAACAATTCGGTGAATTGTTTTTCGCGAACGGTGTCGTCCAAAGCGCGAGTATGGCGAGCCGAAGCGACGAGGCGAAGTCGGACGACACGCGACGACGACGGGGACGGACATATCCTTTTGCCGGAGGTTTCCTTTGCGATGCGTCATGCCGCGAGGATCGGTCTTTATTCCCCGCAACAAAAAAGCAGAGTATATCGCATCCCGTCATCAGGGAAAACGTGATATACTCTGCTGTTGTTTTGATAAAATATGCAATATTTGTCAGATGCGGATCGAACGTTACGGGCTCCACGGAAGCCTGACGTTGGGAAGGTCGAGCTTTTGGACATCCTGCAGGTCATATTTGATACCGTTAGCCTCCAATTCCGCCAAAAACGCGTCGACATAGATCGGCGATGAGAACGGCTGGAGAAAATCGATCGTGAACCTGCCTCCTACCGCGGATACTTCGAGCAGCATAGAGGTTCCGGTGCTGCTCGTCCAAAGACGGAAATCGCGGATATAGTCCTCGGAATCCCGAAAGCCCGCTTTGCCGACATAGCTGACGGTAGCCGTAATAAGCCGTTCGGTCATACCGTTGATCGCATTGATGATCCCGAGGCGTTCCTGATCCGACGCCTTTGACATCAGCATCTGATTGATACCCTTCATCGAGGCGACGCCCGACAAAACGACTTCGTCCCTTGTCTGTGCAAAGACCATGCCGCGGTACGCGGTGGCCTGACGTTCGATCGGCCAGTCCTTGAGCATATCCTTATATTCCAAAAACACGCCGCCGACAAGGCTTTGATGCGCCGAGGGGACGCCTAAGGCGCCGCGCTGGTTCATAGCGAGGGTGATGCGGATCACATCTTCTCTGTCGGGATAGAGCTTGGCGACAGCGCGGCTGAGCAGCAGCGCGATCATCGTCGCGGGACTGCCGTCGTTCTCGATATTGAACCGCATGAATTCCTTTTCATCGATGGCGATACTGTAAACCGTCGGCTCGGTGTCATCCTCCAGATGAGCGGCGATAACAGGGTTGATCGAGGGCGGCATTTCGTGGCGCGGCGGGGTCGGAAGATCGGTCGCCTTCAGCACCGGATCGTCCCATTCCTCGGCAGTGATCTCATCGCCCGAAAGGCGAACGCCGTCCGCAGAGATCGTCGCGTGATAACGCTCTGAGCAGTAATAATACAGAAATGTCCGGACAACCGTATAGGCGCCCGTGCCGTCGGTCACGGCGTGCGAAACATCCATGACGATCCAGTTGTCCTTCCATGAGAAGGAGATAATATGATAGTTGGACGCTTCTGAATTCAGCTCCGCGCCGCTGAGCGAATTGGTGATGACAACGGGTCTTTTGTTCTCGATATACTCCCACCGGTTGTCCTCTCCGGTTTTCAGCTCGACGCAAAGATACGGATAGCGGGTCATCGTCATATCGACCGCATGGCGCATACAATCGGGATCGATCAGGTCGCGCATACGGATACGGATGCGGATGACTGTCGGATGTTTTCTGTCAGAGGAATACAGTGATCTGTATTCTGAAAATAGCGCTCTGTTCATCGTTATCACCTCGTCTGTATCATATCATATGGATCATGCTTTGTCTACAACAACTAAACCGATATTTCCGATATAACAAACAAATAACCGACACGATCGTGCCGGTTATCTTATATTTTGCTGTTCTGAACAGCGCTCAATCCTCATTTCGCCTTCCGAGGACAACGATATAATCCATCGTATCGGTCTCGTCGGGCATATAGTTGCCGCTGACGCTCAGCGTCAGGATTTCGCCGTCAGGTTTTTTCATGTTCATTTTGGTGGAGAACGCCTTGGAGCTTTTGATCTTTTTCAGGATACCGCGATAGGAGGACAGGCTGTTCTCAGCGCCGATCCGTTCCATGAAATCCTTGCTGTTCAGCTCGGTCTCAAGCTCATGCGCGCTCATGCCGATATCGCTCTCAAGCCCGTTGAACAGAACGGTGAATCGGATCTGATCCTCGGGTGTGCGGGACAAGAAAAGCACTGTGTCCTTTGAAATATGCGACAAAAGCGTCATCTGCTTTTCCAGATTGCTGAGCTTGGTGATATTCTGCACGGAGCCGTAGAAGATCTTGTCGTCGCCCTCGAGATGCAGATAATAGAAATGCATATAGAAGGTGGTCAGCGTACCGTCCGTCTTGTAGAAATGGAGGATCCCCGTCGAGCCGTTCAGACGATCCTGCTTCGCCTGATGGAGCAGCTGGATCATCCGCGGGACATCCGTTTTCGGCATAAAGCGGCGGATATCGTTCAGCCGCTGTGAAAAATCAGGTACATCGACCGCTTCGTAGAACTGCTCGTTATAGCGGACGATATCCACCTCGTCGCCGTGCCATGAGTATAAAGCGCACGGGCCGAGGATGTTGTTGAGCATGGTGTCGCTGTAGATATTGTTATCGAGCAGCTCGCGCAGACGGAACTGCTGGTTCGCCTTGAAAGAGATGCCGGAGGTATCGATCTTTTCGGGGTCGGCGATCAGCTTTTCAAACTCGGCTGTCGTCATGGGATGATAGAAATAATAGCCCTGGATATAGCGGCATCCCAGATCGATCAGAAAATCCTTTTGCTCCTTGGTCTCGACGCCTTCGACGATGATCGGAACGCCGATCGTCTTGGTCATATTGGTGACGGATTCGAGGATACGGATGCTTTTCTCTTCGTTGCCCTCATCGATGTTCAAAAACTGGGCGTCGAGCTTGACGACATCGATGCTCAGGTTCTTGAGCATATTCAAGGTGGAGTATCCGCTGCCGAAATCGTCCATCAAAACGGTGAAGTCTTTTTCTCTCAGCGACCGGACGGTCTCGATGACAAGCGCGGTGTTGGTGATGTAGGTCGATTCGGTGATCTCGATCTTGAGCAGCTTGCGATCGAGTTCATATTGATTGACAAGGTTTTCAAAAACAGCGGGAAGATCGGTATGGAGAATGTCGGAAACAGAGACATTCACCGAGATGGGAAGCGGCGTATGGCCGCCCGCGATCCAGTCGTGCAACCAGTGGCACACGCTGTCCCAGATATACAGGTCAAGGTCGGAGATCAGTCCGCGCTTTTCCAGCACGGGAATGAACAGATCGGGCGGGATCACCGTTCCGTCGGGCTTGACCCATCGCGCGAGCGCTTCGGCGCCCACGATCCTGCCCGATGACGCGCGACATTGGGGTTGCAGATAAAAGACGATCTCGCGCTGTCTGAGCGCCTGCAAAAATTCGGTGAGGACACGGTATTCCTCGCT
>OMTA01000166.1 GCA_900313895.1 uncultured Eubacteriales bacterium
TTTATTTCTGGTTTAATTTTTCCTTTTCTGGACATAACAATGCTCCCTTCATAGTTAACAGTTTTTTATTTCACTGTCTTCCATAAAGGGAGCATATCATGACACCGGATGTGCTTCATTATTTGTGAGGTACTTCAAAGGAATAGAGGATCAATACGGAATAATACTGTTATTCATTAAAACACTCATTCTGCCGTCACAAATATTGATATAATCACTAAATTTTCGTGATATGCTCGTGTGTTTTGCTGTCTGTTCCTACATAAATGGCAGAAAACCCGCATTATTGCTTGACTGTATGAGCAAAACTGTGCTATACTGACCACAATTTAAAGGGCAAACTATTTGAAAGAATAGGACGCAAAGCCAGGTATCTGTAGCGTTTGATGAACGTATGATAGACCAGCCGCATTTTTTGCGGCCGGTCTTTTTTATTTGTAAGGTGGTGACAGATTGAATAAGGTATTGCGTGAAGAAAAAAAGTTTCTGATCAATATAGCCGATTTCCGCCATACGAGCGCGAGGCTCGACAAGGTCATGGCGCAGGATCCCCACAACGGCGTCAACGGCTATATCATCCGCTCTCTGTATTTTGATACGCCGTATGATACGGACTTCTTTGAAAAGCAGGCGGGTGTTGAGCTGAGAAGAAAGATCCGCCTGAGGTGCTATGATCCCAAACAGGATTTTGCCATGCTTGAAATGAAGCAGAAGCAGGGCGCGCGTCAGCTGAAGCGATCGCTGCGCGTCAGCCGCGAGGACGCCGTCACGCTGGCGGGAGGCGACTACTCGCCGCTGCTGAAATACACTGAGCCGTTCGCCGCCGAGATCTACGGCATGATGCAATCGCGGGGCTATATCCCCCGGACGATCGTTGAATACAACCGCAAGGCGTTCATCGCCAAGGAAAACAGGATCCGCGTCACCTTTGATAACCGTATCGTCGCTACCGAAAGCTGCTTTGATCTGTTTTCGGAGCGGCTCAACATGAATCCGGTTCTCGACCCGTATAATGTTGTACTGGAGGTCAAGTTCAACGGATTCCTTCTGAATTACATTCAGAGCATGATCAACTGTATCGACAAAAGCGAGCTGTCCGTCAGCAAATATGTGCTGGCAAGACATAACGCGTATCAAACCCACCTGTGAGGAGAATTGAAAATGAAAGATAAACTGTTTAACCTTTTTCAGACGACCGGCGAGTTGAGCTTTGAGAGCATTCTCTTTAATATCCTTGTTTCAGCCGTTCTGGGTCTTTTTATTTTTGTGTCCTATATGATCACCCATAAGGGCACGATCTACAGCAAAAAATTCAACGTATCTCTGGTGGTCATGACGGTGCTGACCGGCACGGTGATGACGGTCATCGGCAACAATATCGCGCTTTCCCTCGGTATGGTCGGTGCGCTTTCCATCGTGCGTTTTCGTACCGCGATCAAGGACAGCCGCGATACCATCTATATTTTCTGGACGGTCATCGCCGGTATCTGCTGCGGCGTAGGCGATTATCTGGTCGCGGCGGTCGGCAGCGTAGTGACCTTCCTTGTTCTGCTGATCTTCGGACTGATCAAAAGCGACAATCGGATGCTTGTGATCATCCGCGGCTCCCGCAGCCGCCAATCCGGCATCCAGGCGCATATGTTCGCAACGTTCAAGCGCAAGGCGATCCTGCGCGTTCGAAATACCGACGAGGATACCGTCGAGTTCATCTATGAGATCACCGCCAATCAGCTCAGACGCGTCGAGGAACAGAGCGGCAGCCTGACGGACGCTATCTATAACCTCGGCGGTATCGAATATGTCAACATCGTCATGCAGAACGATGAGGTGTCCAACTGATATGAAACGTATCCTTGCGATGCTTCTGCTCGTCTGCTGCCTTCTGTCCGCCTGCGGCAGCAAGCCGTCGGCGCCGCAGGAGCTGACCGTGAGCTTCGAAAACAACACGGCGGTCATCCGCTGGCAGCACAGCGACGAAGCCGAAACATACCGACTTTATCGTCGCGGCCCCGATGACACCGACTTCAAGTTCATCTTTGATTCAAACGGCGATGAAGTCACCTACACCGACCGCTATGTCAAAAGCGGCGGAACCTATCTCTATCAATTGGAGATCATCGGAAAAAACGGTGTTTCGGATGCGCTGGAAAGCCGGCTGGATGTTCCTGCCGGGGCGTCGGGCGATACCGTGAAAGCCCCCGACACGCCGGTGATCGAATCGGTCACGGCGATGGATGAATACACAGCCGTCGTCTGTGTCAAGCCGCAGAAGGACTGTACATACGAATTTCTGCGCTGCGCTTCCCGCGACGGAAGCTACACCCCTTGCGAGACCCGCGACGAGCCGTTCTTCTATGATGAACACACGGATAAGAATATCAACTGGTTCTATCGCGTGCGCGCGGTCAGAGGAAAGTTCAAGAGCGATCTCAGCGAGCCGCGGGAGACCGGCTATCATCCCGGCACCACCTTCAATGTTCCGGTTCTGATGTATCACGAATTCGTCACCACCGAGGATCTTGAGAGCGGGATCGCCTTCGATGAATACGCGATCTACGAGAATGAGTTTGAGGCCGATCTTCAGTGGATACAACAGAAAGGCTATACGACGATCACCACCGCGCAGCTGATCGAGTATCTCAGCGGCAAGGGACAGATGCCCAAGAAGCCCATCATCATCACGATCGACGACGGTAAATACGGCGTCTACAAGCACGCATGGCCGATGCTCAAAAAGTACCATATGGTAGCCTCGCTGTCGGTCATCGGATACGAGATCGACAACGCGACCGCCGCGCCCGACGCGCGATCCAAGAGTGACGCTCCGTACTGCACATGGCAGGAGCTTGCCGAGATGTCCGATTCGGGAACCATCGAGATCATCAGCCATACGGATAAACAGCATTATTTCCTGCATGACGGCAGAAACGGCGCTTCGACAAAGGACGGCGACACGCTGAAAACCTTTTTGCCGATCGCACAGAAGGATTATGCCGATACGGCGCGCAGCTTTAAGCGATATCTGAACACCGTTCCGACGTCGATGGCGTATCCGTATTCCAGAAGAACAGAGCTGTCCGACGAAGCATGGCTCAAGACCGGCTTTAAGCTCCTGTACGCGGGAGATGACGAATACCTGCGTTGGAGTACGGCGAACTATTTTGTCCGCGAGGCGGGCTTGAATAAAAAATCCGCGGTTCTCAGAAGAGTCGCGCGCGAAACAAAGCATCCGCTCGACTACTATCTCGACGAATACCTCTGTATCGTGCTGTTGATCACGGGTCTTGCCGCTACGGTACTGGCTCGTCAGGAACCGCCGCGCGTCCATCAGCACCGATCCGCGGTACAAAAGCCTGAATGTACCGACCACGGCAAGGATGCTTTTTGTACGCATCTTCCGCTGGTCAAGATCGAAACCGGCGGCAAAGAGATCCCCGGCAAGCCGATTCTTGACGAAAAGGGTCATCACACCGGATTCACCACCGCGCAGGACGGCTCCGACCGCATCCTCTCGACCGTCAAGGTCATCGATCACGAGGATACTAACAACCATCCGGATGACGACCCTACGCTTGAAAGCGAGGCGACCATCCATGTTCACGGCAACTCCTCGCGCTATTTTGACAAGCTGAGCTACAAGATCAAGCTGCTCGACAGCGAGGGAAACAGCAACAACCAGAGCGTCATGGGAATGGCGGCGCACAGCGAATGGGTGCTGCACGGCCCCTATCTCGACAAAACCCTGATGCGCAATTATATGTGGTACAATATCGGCGGCGAGATCATGTCCTATGCGCCGAACGTACGCTTCTGTGAGGTGTTCATCAACAGCGAGTATGAGGGCGTATACGTCATGACAGAGACCATCACCGCCGGCGAGAACGGCGCGAGGCTGCAGCTCTCGGTCGATAAGAAGGACAACACCTACTCGGGCTATCTTCTGAGGATGGACAGAACCTCCGAATATGATATCAATAACTTCACAAAATACGCCTACCGCCTGAATATGACAAGCGGCATCAACATCGAATACCCCGGAAAGAAGAACCTGACGCCTGAGCTGGCAACATCGATCACCAAGGATTTTTCGTCGTTTGAAAAGGCGATCTACTCCTACGACTTTGACAATGACGCTTACGGCTACAAAAAGCTGATCGACGTCGACTCCTTTGTCGATTATTTTATCATCAACGAAGTCACGGCAAACTATGACGCGGGCGGCTATTCCACCTATATCTATAAAGGTAAAGACGGAAAATTCAGAATGTGCATCTGGGATTTCAACAACGCCTGCGACAACTATCAGGAACAGTCGATCCCGAAGGACGACTTCCGTATGATCAACATTCCGTGGTTCTGGATGCTCGTCAAAAACGAGGAGTTCACCGACCGCATCATCGAGCGTTACCGCGAGCTGCGCAAGGGCGTTCTCTCGGACGAGTACCTCGATCAATACATCGACGATACGATCGAATATCTCGGCGACGCGATCCGTCGCAACAACGAACGCTGGGGATCCTCCTTTGACGACGATACGCTTCTGTATCCCGAAGAGAGAAACCTCCACAGCTACGACAGCGCCGTATCTCAGCTCAAATCATTTATCCATGAACGCACAGAGTTTTTGGATACCAATATCGACGTGCTCGCGCAGTACAGCGCCGAGTCACGCGTCAAGAAATTCATTGAAAACGCAAACTGATTAAATCACAAGGCAACTTGATTTTATGAAGAAATTTATCATTATTGTAAGTATCATCGTGCTGCTTGCGCTGGGGCTTGATACCGCGTATTACCGGCTGGGCTGGTACATCAATCTCAACCCGGGCGATGTGCCGACCACCTTTGTCCGCACCGAGGGCGATCAGATCATGATGCTCAACGGCGATGACTACGAGCCGTTCGAGATCAAAGGCGTCAACATGGGCTCCGGCAAACCCGGAGAATGGTCGACCGACTTCGCGATCGACAAGGAAACCTACAAGCGATGGTTCAAGTACATCCAGGAGATGGGCGCCAACACCATCCGTATCTACACCGTACAGCAGGATACTTTCTACAACGCATTTTACGAATACAATAAGGACAACGACGACCCGCTTTGGCTGATCCACGGCGTGTGGGTCAACGACTATATCCAGAACTCCCACCGCGACGCCTTTCAGCAGGGCTTCAAGGAGCGGTTTCTCGACGATTGCCGCACCATGCTGGACGTCATTCACGGCAACAAAAAGCTCAGCGTCGGCAGGATGGCTTCCGCAGGCTCGGGCTTCTACCTCAACGATATCTCGCCCTGGGTCATCGGCTATATCCTCGGCGTAGAGTGGGAGGACGTCACCGTTGCTTATACCAACGAACAGTACGGCGACGTTGAAGGCGCCGACACCTATCAGGGCAAGTATTTTTATACCTCGCCCGAGGCTACGCCCTTTGAGGCGATGCTCGCCGAGGTCGGCGACAGGGTGGTGGAATACGAATCCAACCGCTACAAGACCCAGAAGCTCGTCGCTTTTTCCAACTGGCCTACGACCGATCCCTTCCGGTATCCCGAGGATATCGAGCGCTTCTTTATGAAGTGCGCCGAGGTGGATGTCGAGCATATCAAAACCACCGAGGATTTTCTTTCCGGTCAGTTCGTTTCCTACCACGTCTATCCGTATTATCCGGATTATCTGGCTTATATCTCGGACTGGAGCGAGTTCGGCTTTGACGACCTCTCCCCCTATTACACCGACGGCGTGCTCAATACCTATCGCGCGTATCTCTCGATGCTGACGCGCCATCACACCATGCCGGTCGTGATCTCCGAGTTCGGCGTTTCGACCGGACGCGGTATGGCGCAGCGCGAGCTGAACCTGGGCAGAAACCAGGGTAATATGTCCGAAAAAGACCAGGGCAAGGCGATCCTTGAATGTTATGAAGATATCAAGGCGGCGGGCTGTGCCGGCTGCTGTGTGTTCTCATGGCAGGACGAATGGTTCAAGCGCACATGGAACACCATGTACGCCGTCAACCTCAAGCGCAATCCCTACTGGTCGGACTATCAGACGAACGAACAGTATTTCGGGCTGCTGTCCTTTGACCCCGGTAACGAACAGTCCGTCAGCTACGTCGACGGCGACGATTCCGAATGGTCGGACGATGACCTTGTCGCCGAGCGCGGTGATATGCAGCTCTCGATGAAATACGACGAAAAGTTCATCTATTTCATGGTCAGAAAAGACGGGCTCAATATCGACAGCGATAAGATCTATATCCCTCTTGACATCACACCGAAAAGCGGCAGCAGCTACTATGAGGAAAAGAAGATGCTGTTTGACCGCGCGATCGACTTCATCATCGAGCTGGAGGGAAAACAGAACAGCCGCGTCAGGGTGCAGGAGCGCTATGAGGTGCTGCGCAGCAACTACTCCGAAAACGTCTACGAATTCAACACCTACCTCAAGAACAACATCCCGTCAAAGGATTCGCCGCGTTTTACCGATATCAACATGATCCTGCAGACGGCGACCCCGCTTCTGTACAACAACCTGCAGGCGCCTGCCGAGGTCTTTGAAACAGGTAAACTGACCTACGGCAACGCCAATCCGTCCGACCCGGATTTCAATTCTCTGGCGGACTTCATGGCGGGCGACGGCTTTGTGGAGATCAAGCTGCCGTGGCAGCTGCTCAATTTCTCCGATCCGTCGCTGATGACGATCCACGACGATTACTATGAGCATTACGGTATCGAGTACATCGAGATCGACGAGATGTGGGCGGGACTTTCCGCCGACGATAACGGAGCGCGCAGAGCCGAGCTCCGGCCCTTCAAGCTCAAGGGCTGGAACAATGAGGTAACCTATCACGAGAGGCTGAAAAGCTCGTACTACGTATTACAGAAACGCTGGAGAGATCAGGATGAAGATTGAGATCATTGTATATATCTATCTCGCCGTATGTCTGGCGATGATCGGATTCAATATCGTGTGCGTCTTTCTGTTCAGCCGCAACGACCGGGAGACCGAACAGAGTCGTCTTTACTATATCGACCTGATCAAAGCCCAGTTCGGCAGAGAGGTCCTGGAGGATCGACATCGCCTGATGCTTCTGAAAAAGCTGACGCGTGTCCGCGAGCTGGTGGCTTTTGACCAGTCGCTGGAGATCCTCTACAAGGATCATCCCGAGGAGATATACACCTACCTGCGCAAGCTCGAAAGCGTCTTTGTCGCGCTTGCGAATCGATACAGCCGCAAAAACGAGATCCAGATGACGTATTTTCCGTATATCATCGCGCGCTATCGCCTGTTTTACGGCGAGGATCTGCCGCAGATCAACCGCGAGCATCTGTCCGATTATTCATTGAACATACAGCTGGCGATCCTCGACTATATCCGCTTTTCATCGCCCGATTTTCAGGAAAGGATGTACCGCCTGCTTTTGGAGGATCGCAACAGCGAGATCCATTTCTGCGCGATCCGCTACCTGGGCAGATATCCCTATCAGCCTGCCTATGAGCAGCTGTTGAAATACGCGGAGCACGAGGATGAGATGCGGTGGGAGTACACCTCCATCACCTGCTTTTCGCTGGCTTCCTACCCCGGCGAGCGCACGATCGCGGCGCTGAAAAAGGACCTGAGCAGTCACAACTGGTATGTCCGCCTGAATGCTTCTCAGGCGCTCGAAAAGCTGGGGCTGGAATACGCTGACTTTGTTGATATATTTGAAGGCGACGACCGCTACGCGGGCGAGATGATGCGTTATCGTTTCGACCGCCAAAAACTGATGGAAAGGAAGGCTGAAGCGACATGAGATACGCACTGTTCAACGACACCGCATTTGAGATCATCAAGGGCTTTTTGCTTTGTGTCGAGATCTTCTTTGCCCTCTACCTCATCGGCTACTCGACCTTTCTGTTCATCGCCGTTGTCACAGGCTCTTCCTCTTTGTTCAAAAAGCGTCAGCAGGACAAACTGAAGAACACGATCCTGAAGGATCACTTTATCCCTATCAGCATCATCGTGCCGGCATACAACGAGGATATCACCATCGTCGAAAACGTGCGATCGCTTTTGGCGCTCGACTATCCGCTGTACGAGATCATTGTCGTGGATGACGGCTCGGGCGATTCGACCTCGGCAAAGCTGATCGACGCCTTTGAGATGCTGCCGATCCGCCGCCCGATACAGCGCAGGATCTCCTGCCAGCCGGCGGAATTCATCTACGAAGCGCCTGCGCAAAAGATCCCTCTGACGCTGATCCGAAAGAAAAACGGCGGAAAAGCCGACTCGCTGAATATGGGCATCAACGCCTGTAAATACCCCTACTTTATCTGCATCGACGCGGACTCTGTCCTGCAAAAGGATTCGCTTAGCAAGATCGTCAAGCCGGTGCTTGAGAACGAAAACGTCGTTGCGGTCGGCGGCGCTGTCCGTCCGTCGAACAGCGTTGAGATCGAAAACGGAAAGGTCATCAACTATCGCCTGCCGCGCAACCTTCTCGCCTGTATGCAGGTGCTGGAATACGACCGCTCGTTCCTTGCAGCGCGTATTCTTTTTGATAAATTCAACGGCTCTCTGATCATCTCCGGCGCATTCGGCCTGTTCAAAAAGGACACCGTCGTCGCCGCGGGCGGATATGACGCGACCACCATGGGCGAGGATATGGAGCTTGTCGTCAAGCTGTACGATTATTGCGTTTCCAACGATATCCCATACGCGATCCGTTACGCAACCGACGCCATCTGCTGGTCTCAGGTACCGGAAAACCTCAAAGACCTCAGTAAACAGCGCCGACGCTGGCACATCGGTCTGTTCCAGTCGATGTGGAAGCACCGCGTCATGCTGGCTAACCCGAAATTCGGTCTGACCAGCTTTATTTCCTACTTCTACTTTCTGATATACGAGCTGTTATCTCCGTTTATCGAGATATTCGGTATCGCCGCCATGATACTCGCCTTTCTGGTCGATCTGATCAACGTTCCGTTTATGCTGCTGTTCTTCGGCATCTACGCGATATTCGGCTCCGTTATGACGATGACGGCGTTCTTCGCGCGGATACAGACCATCGACCTGAAGCTGACCTTCCGCGACGTCCTCAAAGCGCTGCTGCTCTGTACGATCGAGATCTGCGGACTGCGCTTCATCATGGCATGGGTGCGCGCGACCGCGTTCATCGGCTATAAGAAGCGCAAACTGCAATGGGGCAGGATCCAGCGTCAAAAGATTAATTTGAAATAAGGTACGCCTATGAAACTGAAACTGACTGCGTTCATCACCGCAATCGCGCTGATGTTGTTCGGCACGCTCACCGCGGATGCGGCGGTCTATACCGTTGATGAACCGACTAACGGAAACACCGTCTATATCGCCGGCGATCCCGATATGTACCCGCTGGAGTATTACGATGCCGACGATAAGGAATATAAGGGGATCCTGCCGGAGCTGTACGCACAGATCTCGGCTGACAGCGAGATCGACTTCTCCGATATCGACTCCGGCTCCTCCAACCAACAATACCGTCTGGCGAAAAACAAACAGGTAGAGATCGTTTCGATCCACGGCAAAGACGATGTGGACGATCTTTTCAAAGAGGTACATATACTGACCTATCAAAAAGGCGACAAAGAGATCGAGCTGTGCGTCGGTTTTACCGATATCGCCTCCGACGATCTGATTAACACCGTGACCTCTTCCCTTCAATCCGCTTCCTCCGAGCAGGTGCTGCGGCTTTCTGTCGAAACGGCTCAGGAGCGTTCCGCAAGCACTTTTCCTGTCTGGCTGATCGTCACAGCGGCGGTTCTTCTGATCTTGTGCGTCGTTCTGATACTGGCGCTGATCAAGCGTCGGAAAAAGGAAAAGGAAGCAAGGGAAAACAGGATGACCGACCCGATCACCGGTATCGGCAACAGCCTGTACTTTGAGCACTGGTATCAGAGCTTCATCTCCCCCGCCTCCGGCCCGCTCTACTATATTGCCTACATCGGCGTCGATGTACAACGGATCCTTCAGTACGCCAACGCGACTGTTTCGGAAGAGATCCAGGTATTCGCCGCCTCCGAGATCGCCTCAAGCGCAAGAGAAACCGACTTTTGCGCGCGTGTATCGGACGGACGATTTGCGCTCGCCTTTGCGGCGCCTGTCGAGGATCAGGCGAAGGATTTTATCGAACAGCTTTTGGCGAAGATCAATAAGTTTAACAGCGACGTCATGCAGAAATACAACATCCGCTTCCAGGCGGGTGTGTTCCACCTCAACGCGCCGAATATCCCCTGTGAAAAGGCGCTGTTCAACGCAAGACACGGATTTTATCGCGCGCGCGAGATCAACGCTCCTTTCGTGTTTGCCGACGCTACGCTCCTCAAACGCGAAGAGCACGTTCACAATCTGAGAAACAAGCTGCGCGACGCGCTGGATAAAAAGGAATTCCGCCTGTATGTGCAGTATATCTTTGACGGCGACGGCAAGATCGCCTGCGGCGCCGAGGCATTGTCCCGATGGGACAGCCCGGAGGAGGGCGTCATCACCCCGGCGGATTACATCTATATGCTTGAGACCGCCGAGATGATCGACGAGCTCGACTTTTACATTCTCGGCGAATGCTGCCGTACCCTCGAAAGCTGGAAGGATACGTCGAAGAAGAACCTCTGGCTCTCCTGTAACATGACGCGTATCACCCTCTCCGATGAGAGCTTTGCGAAACGCTTTAAGGAAACGGTCGAACAGTTTGATTTTGACATCGACAAGCTGGTCATCGAGATCACCGAGGACGCCTTTGCCGAGAGCAAGGAGCAGATCATGGATAACGTCGCTGCCTGTAAGCAGATGGGCTGTCGGATCGCGCTGGATGATTTCGGCCGCGGCTATACCTCCGTCAAGGATCTCAACGATTATCCGATCGACATCATCAAGATCGACCGCGAATTGATCGTCGAATCCGGTACCGAAAAAGGCAACCGCTTGCTGCGCGGTATCGTCAACCTGTCCCACTTCCTCGGCATCAAGGCGCTGTGTGAGGGTGTCGAGACCGAGGAGGAGATGGCGGCTTCCGCAAAGGCGGACTGCGATTACATCCAAGGCTATCTG
>OMTA01000040.1 GCA_900313895.1 uncultured Eubacteriales bacterium
ACTTTAACGTTATTTACCTGTTGGTCGGTGAACAAAGCTCGGTCAACCTACATAACGCGGGTTATACCGACTTGCTTGTCACATGGCTCTTCCGTATGTCGACCAGTACAGGTGAGTATAACACCGCGGCTGCCGTCGGTATCTTGGTATTCATCGTCTGCGCGACTGTCTCGCTGTTGACGTTCAACCTTACCAAGTCTGCTAAGAACGAGGAGGAATTCTCATGATTAAGAGTTACAAAACACGTAGAATCGTTGTTAATGCTTTGATTTACGTTCTCCTCGGCGGCCTCGGCCTTATCTGGATCTCTCCTCTGGTTTATCTGGTGATGCACTCGTTCCGCGGCGGCGCTGCAGAGCTTGCTACCACCATCATTCCTCAGGAGTGGACGTTCGATAACTACGCAAAGGTTTTCAGTCCTCCCGATCCTAACGTTGTTAACTTCCCGCAGTGGTTCATGAACACACTGATCATCGCTATCTTCAGCTGTGTCATTTCCACACTTGCGGTTCTCATGGTTTCCTATGCCTTCAGCCGTCTGCGCTTCAAGGCAAGAAAACCCCTGATCAACATCGGCATGATCTTGGGTATGTTCCCCGGTTTCATGACCATGATCGCTATCTACTATCTGATGAAGGCTATGGGCCTTCTGGCTATGCCCAAGGTCGCTCTGATCATCTGCTACTCTGCGGGTGCAGGTCTCGGTTATCAGATCAGTAAAGGCTTCTTTGATACCATCCCGCGCGCGCTTGATGAAGCGGCTACCATCGACGGCGCTACCAGAAACCAGATCTTCTGGAAGATTATTCTTCCGATGTCTAAGCCGATTCTGGTATACACCGTACTGACCTCCTTCATCGGTCCCTGGACAGACTTCATTCTGGCGAAGATCATCGTCGGCGCGCAGGGGCCCGAACATTATACGGTTGCGATCGGCCTGCAAAAGCTGGTCAGCTTGGAGTACAAGTCACAGCACTACCGCGAGTTCCTCGCCGGTTCAGTCATCGTTGCCGTACCGATTACCGCCCTGTTCCTGTTCATGCAGAGATATTATGTTGAAGGCGTTACCGCCGGCGGCGTAAAGGGCTAATCAATCCTACGAAAAGGGGCGGATTATTCCGCCCCTTTACTTGTATCTCAGCTCCTTTGAAGGAACTGAGCAATTGACAGTTGAAAACTGAAAATGGATAATTGCGGGCGGGAAACCCGCACCCGATTATTAATGGACGTTGCTGTTTCACCGTAGGGGACGGCGCCTCGACGTCCCGAAATCCTATCCGACAATTGATGTTTATATGCGAAGCAAATCCAACGTTAGCTGTAGGGACAGCACCTCATACCAACCAACAAAAAACCAAAACATGGTGATTCTATGAAAAAACTACTTGCTTTACTGCTCGCGGTCGCAATGCTGACCGGCATGCTTGCTGCGTGCGGCGAACAAAAAACCGAAAACAAAGGCGGCTCCGATACCAATACCGCCTCCGGCAATCCTGTCGATACGCTTACCGCCGAAAAATCCACCGACAAATACCGCAGCTACTACCAGGTATGGATCGGCGCGTTCCATGATTCCAACAACGACGCGATCGGCGATCTGCCCGGTCTCATCGAAAAGCTCGACTATATCAACGACGGCGATCCGAACGCCGGCGACGACCTCGGCGCGGACGGCATATGGCTTTCGCCGATGATGCCCTCGTCCACCTACCATAAGTACAACGTCGAGGATTACTACAACATCGATCCCTCCTTCGGCACGCTCGACGATTTTGACAAGCTTATCAAGGCGTGCCACGACCGCGGCGTCAACGTCATCATCGACCTGGTCGTCAACCATGCCGGCGCGGGTCACGAATACTTCCAGAAGGCGTGCGAGGAGATCCGCAAGGGAAAGACCGACGGCTACGCTAAATACTTCAACTTCTCCAAGACCCAGGACGCGGTGTATCAGCATCCGGTATCCGGCTCCGATTACTACTATCAGGGCGATTTCTGGGATCAGATGCCCGACTGGAACCTGAACTACGACGGTACCCGCAAGTATTTTGAGGACGTCGTAAAGTTCTGGCTGGATCGCGGCGTAGACGGCTTCCGTCTGGACGCGGTCAAGTATTTTGACGACGATAACACCGACGGCACCGAGTTCATGAAGTGGTTCTACGATATGGCGAAGGGCTACAAAAAGGACGTCTACATGGTCGGCGAAGACTGGACAGACGTCACCTCCGATATCTATGAGATGTACGAAACCGGCATCGACAGCCTCTTCAACTTCAAGTTCGCGAACAACAGCGGCGAATACCTCAAGGCGGGCAGCGCGGTCGGCGAATTCGCCAAGAAGCTCCAGAAGTATGACAACAATATCAAGGAGCATAACAAGAACGCGATCAACGCGAACTTCCTGTCGAACCACGATATGAACCGTCTGGCGAGCATGATCTATACCGACGAGAACAAGCTCGACGCAGCGTTGTATATGCTCAGCCCCGGCAATTCCTTCACCTACTACGGCGAGGAGATCGGCATCGAGACCGAGGGCTCCGACGATAAGTACAAGCGCACGGCGATGGTCTGGGACAGCGACAACCTGCCCGGCATCAAGACCGAGGGCGTTTCCGCCGAGGACACCGCGCCTTTGGGCGGCGTAAAGCAGCAGCTGGCGGATAAAAACAGCCTGCTGAACACCTACCGCACGCTCTTCAAGCTCCGCCTGCAAAATCCCGAGATCGCCCGCGGCGATATCACCGAGCTTGCCGCCTTCAACGACAGCGACTGCGCCGGCTATGTCATCGACGATGACGGTTCGCGCGTGATGATCGTCCACAATGTTTCCGACAAGGAGATGGAGCTGACGATCGATCTGATCAAGAGCCCCGAGCTACGCGGCTGGACGGTCGCTCAGGAAAAGAGCGAGGGAATCGCGCCCACGCTTGAGGGCGATTCGCTGAAGCTCCCGGCAAAAACCTCTGTCGTCCTGAAAGAAAACAAGTAAACCGAAGATCTGCGACAAAAACGCCTGCTGATTATTTCAGCGGGCGTTATTATTTCACTATTCCTGCGAATCATCATCAAAGCCCGAAGCGCATCCGCGATCCGCCAATTTCTGTGAAAACATTCCGAAATATCCCCTACACGCCCCGACAATCGTACAGCCTGTCCGCCGTTATAATAGAGGCACATTCTCTCTACTACTATGCAAAAGGAAGGCTGAATATGTCAATCATGGAAACCGTCAAGGCACATCCGTCCTATCGGCGCAGAAACGGCTCGCGCAGGCGGGTCAAGGGCGCGACGCGGGAGTTTGCGGTACATATCTCTTATTTCATCTCCGGGGTACTGATCTCGCGCGGGGCGATGTTCGGCGCGATGTCGCCGTTCGGCGCGTCATTCTGCGCGGCGATCCCGTTCTCCTATCTGCCAGCGGGGGTGCTGGGCTCCGCGCTGAGCTATCTGTTCCTCTCTCCGGTGGATTCATTCCGTTATATCGCGGTGGTGATCTCCGTCGGTACGGTACGCTGGATCCTCAATGAGATCAAGAAGATCTCCATGAACCGCTTTTTCCCCTCGGCGGTCGCGTTTTTGCCGGTATTTGCAACGGGACTGGCGCTGACCTTCAGCCCGCGCAGCGAGGTCACCGAGGTATTCGAGTGCTTTATCGAGGGGCTTTTGGCCGCGGCGGGCGCATACTTCATGAGCCGCACGGTATCGCTGGGCTACTCGCGGCGATCGCTGACGGGTTTTAATCAACAGGAGCTGGCGTGCATCGCCATGACCGGCTGCATCCTGCTGCTGTCATTCAGCACCCTGACCTTCGGCGACGTCTCGGTGGGACGGATACTGGCGGTTCTGGCGGTGATGATCTTCGCGCGTTACGGCTTTGTCAAGGGCGGCAGCGTCGCGGGTATCGCGACCGGTATCGTGTTCGCCTTGTCCGACAACAACCTGCTGTGTTTGGCGGGCGCCTATCCACTGAGCGGACTGGTCGCAGGGCTGATGGCGCCGATGGGCAAGGTCGCCGTGATCCTCACCACCCTCGTCTGTAACGGCATGATGTCCTTTGCCGCGGATAACAGCTCCCTGACCGTCACGATCGTGATCGAGACCCTCCTTGCGGCAGGCGTGTTCCTGCTGATCCCCAAGGAGGCGGGGCGATTTTTCTCCGCCGCGTTCAGCGATGACGCCGTAGAGCTTTCGAACGAGGCGATCCGCCGCAACGTCACGATGCGCCTGTCCCATTGTTCCAAGGCGCTGGAGAACGTCTCCTCCTGCGTGAATTCCGTGTCCGAGCGGCTGGGCAGACTGTACGAGTCCAACGCCGATTGGATCTATTCCCGCGCGACGGAGGACACCTGCCGAAACTGCGGACTGCGGGTCTATTGCTGGGAAAAGGAGAAGGCGCTGACCTCGGATGATTTCCACCGCCTGACCCCGTTGCTCAAGGAAAACGGCTTTGTCAAGGAGCGCGATATCGAGGACAATTTCCTCAAGCGGTGCTGCAAATGCTCGGAGCTTGCGAACAGCATCAACCGCAGCTACAAGGAGTACCTTTCCATGGAGGCGGCGCGCCGCAGGGTGACGCAGGTGCGCTCGGTGGTGGCGGGACAGTTCGCGGGACTGTCGGATATCCTGCACGATCTCTCAGAGGAATTCGAGGAGGTCGACAGCTTTGATACCGCGTCATCCGAGAAGGTGATCGCCGCATTAACGGAGCAGGGCGTCGTGGTCATGGATTGCTCCTGCAAACAGCGGTCGGGCAGAGGGATGACCGTCGAGCTGGAGCTTGCGGTCGGCAAAAAGACCGCGCTCTCCAAGGCGCAGCTCACCCACGCGGTGGGAAAAGCCTGCGGCAGATATTTTTCGTCGCCGTCCATGAGCTTTGAGGGCGACCGCGCGCGGGTCACACTCTGCGAGCTGCCGCTCTATGATCTCGAGATCGGCTCGGCACAGCACGTTTGCAACAACGGCGAGCTTTGCGGCGACTGCCTGAACTACTTCAACAACGGCGAGGGAAGCACCGTCGCTATCATCTCCGACGGCATGGGCAGCGGCGGAAGAGCGGCGGTGGACTCCAACATGGCGGTCAGCATCATGACCAAGCTCTGCAAGGCGGGGCTGAGCTACGACTGTTCGCTCTCGGTGGTCAACTCGTCGCTGATGATCAAAAGCGAGGAGGAATCCCTCGCGACGATGGATCTCTTGGACTTCAACCTCTTTACCGGACGCGCCCGCCTGATGAAAGCCGGCGCCTGTACCACCTATATCAAGAAAAGCTCCAAGCTCATGAAAAAAGACCTGCCGTCCCTGCCGCTGGGGATCCTGAATGAGAGCAAATTCATCAAAGAGGATGTCAGCCTGAGCACCGCGGACATGATCGTGATGGTTTCGGACGGCGTGATGATCGGCTCGAGTGAATGGCTCGAAAAGCTGATCATGACCTTTCGCGAGGGCTCTGCCGAACAGCTCGCCTCCGCTATCGTGGATGAAGCGTATAAACGCCGCAGGGGAGATCACGACGACGATATCACCGCCATCGCCCTGCGCGTCGTGGAAAATGCTTGAAGAATGAGGAATTAGGAATGTGGAATTAGGAATTTGTAGGGACGAGCAGTGCTCGTCCGCAACATCGCTGTTACATCAACCTCTCTGATTCATTGAGATGTCATTGCGAGCCCTTTAGGGCGTGGCAATCCCACAAAGAGGAAAACCGACGTTTCAGTCCCCGTTTGTGGGATTCCCACGTCGGTCTGCGACCTCCTCGGAATGACTGCGATTTCGGTATTAGGAATTATTGTAGAACCGTCTCGGGCTGAGGAATGCTCCTCCCGAAAACATTGATGTAACATCGACGTCAACGGACGGTCAATGACCGTCCCTACAATCAACGATTATGCTATCCGTAGGGGACGAGCAGTGCTCGTCCGTTAACCTTTCCTCCAAATCCCACTCACCTGAAAAGCAAAACCCACCGTGACGAATGATACAAACGGACGAATTTGCCATGAGGCAAAAACCATCGCCATTTGCGTCACTGCCTCAGAAAAACAGCATAGCTAAACCACTTTCACGCATACATAAGCCAAACGATGTATCATCGCTGCGGAAAACCACCAACAAAAAGACCCGCCTTCATCGGCGGGCCTTTTATGCTTATGATTGGTTTTTCAGATAGTCCTCTTTGAGGATCGCGCGCATGACACAGTCACAGATACCTTGGTTATTGCGGCTTGCCTGACGGTGAGTTCCCTCATACAACAGTCCGCATTTTTCCATCACTCTGCCGGATTGCGGATTACGCGGGTCGTGGGTCGCTTCTATGCGGTTCATCCCGATCTCTGTGAACAGATAGCGGATGACCTCTTTGAACGCCTCGGGCATCAGGCCCTTGCCCCAAAAGCGTTCGCCCATGCAGTAGCCGATCTCGCAGCTTGCGATATCCTCGCGGATACCGATCACGTCGATCGCGCCGATCGCCTCATGCGTCGGCTTGTATTCGATCATCCAGTTGTATTTATCGTCGGCGTAGCTGTCTACGATCCAGCTTATGTAGCCTCTGACATTCTCGACCGAGGTGTACGGCTCCCATGTCAGATAGCGGGTGACCTCCTCGCTCTGCGCCCAGTTGCGGAACATATCCGCGGCGTCCTCTGTGCGGTATCGCCTGAGGATCAGACGTTCGGTCTCGAGTGTTTTGGTACCCAGATGCTTCATGATATCTCCTTTATGACGTTGAAATGACGCGGGAATGACACAACCGTATATAATTCCTAATTATTGAAGCTTTTTGATCAGCAGGAAGCTGCGGGGCATGATCTTGACGAAGCCGTCGCCGCTCTCGTAGCCGCCGAGGACATACGCTTCCTCTGCGCCGCTCATATCGTATTCCACCTGCGCCTCGTCGTCGGACGGATTGACAAAGGCGGTGAACTCGCCCCTGCGGTAGACGAAGGGAAAGGCGTGGGATCTGCCGTAGACGATCTCGATCTCGCTGTCGTTACCAAGGCTCGGATTCGCTTTTCGCAAAGCGATCAGGGATCGAAGGTTCTCGTAGATGCTGTCGGGATCGCCCTGCTGGCGTTCCACATTCGGCGCGTCGTCGGCGGGATCGACGGGCAGATACAGCATATCCTCGTCACAGTCGGAGAATCCCGCGTTCTTATCACTGCTCCACTGCATCGGCGTGCGGGAGCCTGTGCGGGAGAAGCCGCCCTCCTTTGACACAAGGTCGGTGCGATAGCGCATACCGATCTCGTCGCCGTAGTAGATGAACGGTACGCCCGGCATGGTCATCATGAAGGCGTGGGAGAGCTTGATCATCCAGTCGCTCATGTAAAACGGCGCGCGGGGCATATCGTGGTTGTTGGTGATAAAGCAGATGTAGCCGCTGTCCTTGGAACAGTTGTAGCCGAGGAACCAGTCGGCGAGGAATTCTTCGATGTCGCCGTGACTGTGGTCGGCAAAGAAGCTCAGGTTATCGTCCCCGATCTTCTTGCGGAAAAGGCTGTTGTAGCCGTTGCCGTGATGATCGAGGTAGAAGTCGGCGTGAAAACCCGCGTTGACGATCGCCCGGTTCGGATTGCTCCATTCGGAGATCATAACCGCGTCGGGATAATCGGCGTCCAGCATCTCGCGGATATTGCGCCAGATCTTTGCGGTCGCGATTTTTTCGTCGTCATTTTTGACCAGCGAATCCGCCATATCGACGCGAAAGCCGTCAATCCCCTTGTCAAGCCAGAAGCGCATGATGTCCTTAAGCGCCTCTACGGTCGCCCATGCCTCGGGCGAGTCGCTGCTCTTCTGCCACGCCGGATGGGTGACGTTGTAAAAGCCGTAGTTCAGCGCGGGCTGGGACGAAAAGTAGTTGACCAGATAGTTGCCGTCGCGCTCGCAGATACCGCACATCAGGCGGTAGTCGGTAGGCGCCTCCCAGACGCAGTCGGTGAAGATGTAGCGGTTGTCGAATTCGCTCGGATAGGCGGTCTTAGCCGCTTGGAACCACTCATGCGTGTCGCTGGTATGTCCGGGGACAAGATCCATCAGGATCTTCATATCGCGCTTGTGCGCCTCGCTCAGCAGATGTTCAAAGTCGTTCATCGTGCCGTAGCGGGGCGCGATCTTTTTGTAGTCGCGCACATCATAGCCCGCGTCCATAAAGGGCGAGTCGTAGATCGGGTTGATCCAGATCGCGTTGCAGCCCAGCTCCCTGATATAATCGAGCTTGAGCGTGATGCCCATGAGATCGCCGATACCGTCCGAGTTGGTATCGTAAAAGCTCTGGGGATATACCTGATAAAATACGCTGTTCTTTAACCAGTCAGTCATGGTGTGCCTCCGTTGTCTTATGTAAATTTGCAGGGGGAGAGACTTGCTCTTCCCGAAATCTCTGTTGTTTTGCGGACGACCGATATGCGTGTTATGGTCGTCCCTACAATTAGATATTACACATTCCGCGATAGGATGTCAACACATTCGTCACCATTTTTTTCCAATTGAATAGGATAATACTGACATCCAGAAAGAATCACTTGAAAGCGCCTGCTTCTGCCGTTATGATAGACGGTAGAAAGGGTCGAAGGGGGAGATAGCATGACGATAGACCGCCTCTCACAAGGGATGATACTGGTCACCCTGATGGACGACGATATGCGGCGTTACAGCCTTGATTTCAACGACGCCGCCGACGGCGAGCGTACCCGCCGCGGGCTGACGCGCCTGATGTACCGCGTCGGTGAGGAATGCGGGATCGATCACCGCGACAAATGCTATCTGATCGAGGCGCTCCCCGGCAAGGAGAGCTGTCTGCTGATCATCTCCGTGCGCGCCAAAAAGTCCCGCCGCCGCTATCGGATCAAGCGCGAGAACACGGTCGATTGCTGTCGGTTTTCGTCTGTCGATGCGCTGCTTTTGTGGCTCGACAGACCCGAGAGCGCCCGGATGGGATACGCGCTGTATCAGTCCAAGGAGAGCTACTGTCTGTTGCCCGAATATCCGCTGACGAGCGCGGAACGCTGTATCCTGAACGAATACGGAGCCGTCTGTCGGGAAAGTCCTGTCACAGTCGCCCGCATCCGCGAGTACGGCAAGCTGCTGCGTGAGCACAGCCGCCGTCGCCGTCATTTGAAATACGCGTCCAGCGCCGCCATATAAGCCGCTGGGCTGTGGGTATCCGCGACGCTGCATCGCGGAATCCCCTGTGCGGGAGAGAGAAACGCGCCGATATCCATGCCGCTTGTCAGAAAATCGCTCAGTCCGGCAAACTCAGAGACCATCGCGTCCACCATCAGCTCGCCGGTGTTCTCATCCGTCTCGTCGCTGAGGATCTGCGCCGCCGTCAGCATATAGTCGCACAAAGCGATCTCATGCCCGCCGACGGTGTAGGTGCGCTCGTAGTAGGCGTGGACGTTGGGCGCAAGGCGCATCGCCGTACACAGAAACTGCTGTGCCGCCTCGTCCGAGGAAAAACCGATGTAGTCCTCTCCGGTCAGGATGCGGTAGCGCGTCGCGATATCGCCGCAGTCGGACAGGCTGATCG
>OMTA01000214.1 GCA_900313895.1 uncultured Eubacteriales bacterium
GAGGTCTTTTCGGCGGCGAATATCCGCTATGTCAAATGGGATATGAACCGCATTTTCTCGGATGTTTACTCGCCCTATCTGCCCAAAAACAGGCAGGGTGAGGTCGCGCACCGCTACATCATCGGACTGTATAGGATGATGCGGACGCTGACACAGAGATTTCCGCAGATCCTCTTTGAGGGCTGCGCTTCTGGCGGCAACCGGTTCGACCCGGGGATCCTGTGCTTTTTCCCGCAGATCTGGGGATCGGATAATACAGACGCGCTGTGCAGAGCGACGATCCAGGAGGGCTACAGCTACGGCTATCCGCAGTCGTGTATCGGCGCGCACGTATCGGCGAGTCCGAACCATCAGACGCTGCGTGAAACGCCGCTGGAAACGCGGTTCAACATCGCGGCGTTCGGAGCGCTCGGATATGAGCTTGACGTCAAGGATATGTTCAAAAACCAGAAAGAACACATCAAGGCGCAGATCCTCCTGTATACGGTCTGGCGCGAGGTGTTCCAGATGGGGCAGTTCTACCGCGGGCGATCGGGCAACCTCCACGAATGGACGGTCGTTTCCGACGACAAAACACAGGCGGTCGGGATGATCTTTCAGGAGCTGACCACGCCTAATCAGCAGGCGGAATACTGCCGTCCGAAGGGGCTGGATCCTGTCAAGACCTATCGGCTGTACAATGTATCGGGCAGCGTCAATGTCAAGCTGTTCGGCAGCCTGATCAACACCATGTCGCCGATCCATATCAAGCAGGACTCCTTTATCCACAACATCATCGCCCGCACCTATAAAATGGGTCAGGAAAAAGAGGAGTTCACCGTAAAGGGGGATATCCTTATGAACAACGGCGTTCGGCTGAGCCAAGGGTTCAGCGGGACGGGTTTCAATGAAGAGGTAAGGCTTTTCCCCGATTTTGCGTCGCGGATGTACTTTATCACGCAGATCGACGAAGAGTAATTTATTACAAGAAAGCGCGCGCACGCGGTGCGTCCGCTTTCGTATACCCATCGCTCGTGCGCGCGCAGCGTGCAACTGAGCGGGGATTATAAATTGTTTTTTTACTGTATTAAGAAACGAGCAGTTTCTTATACAGTAAAAAAAGACGCTGCCGACTTAAATCGACAGCGTCTTATATTATGTTGTTAGAGGATCAGAAGCTGGTGGTGAAATACCATTTGCCATCGACCTTGATCGCATAGAAGGAGCTTACCCAATACTCTCTCGCGGCTTCATCGGACGCCTCGGTAGCCTCGGTCGCGTCTGTTCCTGTATCCGCGGCGGATGCCTGTGTATTCGATAACTCGAGCAGTACGAGGCGGATATCCTCGATCTTGTCGATATCGGCGTACTCGCCTGCCTCCAGCTGGGATTTGATGGTGTTCTTGGTTCCGTCAGACAGCTTGACATCCTGGATGACCTTTGCCTGCAGGTTTTCCGTCTGAGAAAGATTACCGTACTGCTCCGCCATCTCAACACGGCTATCAAGGTCGTTTGACTTGAACATGACGGTATAGTCCTTGGAGAAATAGTCCTCATATTTTCCTTCTTTGAAGGAGTTGATGTACTTTTCAACGTCAGCAGCGGGGCCGGATGAAGCGATGATCATCATGACGCCGCATACAATCGCGGCAATCAGCGCCGCAATACCGATTCCGATGCCGAGACCTGCGCCAAAGGAAAGGGGCTTTTTGGCGGGCTTTTCTTCGGGAACGGGCTGATCTTCGGGATCAACGTCATCCGAAGCGACAGCGGTTTCTTCGTCATCGACTGCTTCTGTAACAGCCTCGGCGTCTTCTACCTCGGGAGCGGCTTCCTCTGTCTCCTCATCGGGAGCGTCGTCGGTCTCTTCCTCGGCAAGCTCGGTCGCAGCTTCCTCTTCGGGCGCTGTTTCGGACTCTGCGGCAGGCTCGGTCACGGGTTCTTCTTCGGGTGCGAGCTCCTGACCGCATTTTTCACATACCAGAGCGTCATCCTTGAGCTCTTCGGAACAATTGGGACATTTTTTTGACATATGATTACCTCTTTTCTTGTTTCGGTATCTGCTTTGTCAGCCGGCGCCGATCGAAAAATGCGACCCTTCCGTGTCGCCGGATCGGCACAACTTAATATACATGATAATCAAATTGGGGTGAAATGTCAATAACGTTTGTGTGAATAAATCATGAATCACGGTCGATTTGCGGTTATTTGAGGGGGGGATTTGGGGGAAAGGTAGCGGTACGTCGGCGAGCGCCGTAACCTACAATCAATGTTCGATTTAATCCGCAGAGGCGTTCCTCGCCGGAGACGGCCCACCCCTCTGGGCTTCGCCCATCTCCCCTAGCAGGGGAGTCTCATCGGTCGTCCGCAGAATGAAGGACGATGGTATGATCGAAAACGCCGGATAGGAAACAGGCGTATCTGTCATGTTGAAAATCAATTTTGATTTTCAATCGGGAGCACCAAGGCACTCCCCTACAAATTACTCCTTAACCTCCGATTCGTCACGAAAACCTTGATGTAACATCGACCTCATCGGACGACCGATGGTCGTCCCTACGGATAGGTGGATTTGCTTCGCAGGAAATAGGGATATGGAGGAAGGGCGATAACCGCCGACTACTATCAACTATTTTTCAAATAATTCCTTTTTGGTATTGCATTGAGGGTATGGTTTATTATATAATTAGACTGTAAAATTTTGAGAGTTTGCCGATGCGGTTAGCGTTGGTTAACTTTCAGCCATACAGAAAGGATTGATCCACTATGAAACTGAACAAGTACACCGTTGATGACATCAACTTCAAGGGCAAAAAAGTCCTTTGCCGCTGTGACTTCAACGTCCCGTTAAAGGACGGCGTTATCACCAATGATAACCGTATCACAGCCGCTCTGCCGACCATCAAAAAGATCATCGCCGACGGCGGTCAGCTGATCCTCTGCTCTCATCTGGGCAAGCCGAAGAACGGCCCCGAGGAGAAATTCTCCCTCGCGCCGGTTGCCGCGCGTCTTTCTGAGCTGCTGGGTCAGGACGTTGTCTTCGCGAATGACGACGAGGTCGTCGGCGCGAACGCCAAGGCTGCTGTTGCCGCGATGAAGGACGGCGACGTTGTTCTGTTGCAGAATACCCGCTTCAGAAAAGAAGAGACCAAGAACCTTGAGCCGTTCAGCTCTGAGCTGGCTTCTCTGGCTGAGG
>OMTA01000162.1 GCA_900313895.1 uncultured Eubacteriales bacterium
GGACCTCTTTACGACGGTCGGAGAGCTCTTTTTAGCTCTCGTTGCGCAGGCGGTGAACTTCGTCCTTACCTTCGAGGATGGCTTCCTTTTTCTTCGCCTCAGCAGTCTTCATCGCGTCCGCTACGATACGCTTGGCCTCCTGTTCGGCGCTGCCGATCTCTGCCTCCGCAACCTTCTTGCGATACAGATTACCGACAATAATACCGATACCCGCGCCGACGATCAAAGCGACTACGATGAGTACGATGCCTAATACACCCATGCTTGACACCTCCTTGATTTGATTTTGAATCAAACTCAACTCACGGTGCCGTTACTCAGATATTCAATTTTGTATCACCAAATGTACGGTTCCGATAGCGGTTGCAGTGAATGAATCACAGCATATCTCGGGTAGCCGTACCGTAAATCAGTAGCATCCGACCAAAGGCGGATTGGCAATAAGAATAAAAAATATCTATATATAACGGCTCTCTGAAGAGAGTCTAATACGAAGACAACGGATCCGACTTCCAACCGAACCCGTGATATAACAACTGTCATACTGATACAACTATTACATCATAACTAATGATAATATACAATCGTCAAAATGTCAAGTGCTATTTTTCTAAATTAGAAATAACAGACATATTCAAAAGGCTTTCCTCACGAAAACTCTGCCTGCGTTCACCCGATTCCGGATTGAGATAAACCTGCAAAGCAGTCGTGTGATCATCCAAAAGCCAATTCCGTTCTCTATACTATATTATCCAAATCGATTCGATCCTCAAATCATTCTAACGATCATTTTTGTGAATTAATGATGATTTTAGCGTTTCATGTTGTGTATATTGACCAGTGAATTGACAATTTTTATAAAAAATGCACTAAAAATTTGGCGTGGAATTTCCATTTTTACTTGAAAGTAACTGAAAAGTTTGATATTATATCCTTGTATAGTTATGTGCGATTACTATGCACGAATCTTATATAAGGAGAATCAGATTATGAATTATGTTTTAAACGATGAGAGATTACCTCTCGATCTGTTCCACGGCGGCGACGCCGTACGCATCTATGACTTTTTAGGTGCGCACGACTACTGGATGGACGGCGTTCAAGGCACCATGTTCCGCGTATGGGCGCCCAACGCGCTGACCGTATCCGTTGTCGGCGATTTCAACGGCTGGGATCAGATGGCAAACCATATGCACAAGATCTCTGAAGGCGGCGTGTGGGAATGCTGGATCCCCAACCTCGGCGAGACCGCGATCTACAAGTATTGTGTAGAGACCCCCTGGTTTGAGAAGATCCTCAAATCCGATCCGTTTGCGTTCCATACCCAGACCCGTCCCGACAACGCTTCCATCATCTACAACTACAACAAGTATCAGTGGAATGATGAAGCTTGGTACAAGTACAAGATGGAACACAACCATTTTGAGAACCCCCTCAATATCTATGAGGTTCACGCAGGCTCCTGGAGAAAGTATGCCGACGGCAATACCTTCTCCTATGACAAGCTGGCTGAGGAGCTGATCCCCTACGTCAAGCAGATGGGCTACACCCATATCGAGTTCATGCCGATGACCGAATATCCCTTTGACGGATCCTGGGGCTATCAGGTAACCGGTTACTATGCTCCCACCTCCCGCTACGGCTCTCCCGATATGTTCATGGCGTTCATCGACAAGTGCCACCAGGAAGGTATCGGCGTTATCCTCGACTGGGTACCCGCTCACTTCCCCAAGGACGCGCACGGTCTGGGACGCTTTGACGGCATCCACTGCTATGAATATGAAGACAGCCGCAAGGGTGAGCATAAGGAATGGGGCACCTATGTCTTCGACTATGCCCGCTACGAAGTCATCTCCTTCCTCGTATCCTCCGCGATGTTCTGGCTGGATAAGTATCACGTAGACGGCATCCGTGTCGACGCGGTCGCATCCATGCTCTACCTCGACTACAACCGCAGAGACGGCGAGTGGGTCGCCAACAAGTACGGCGGTCATGAGCACCTCGAGGCGGTAGAATTCATCCAGAGACTGAACACCGCTGTTCATCTGCATCATCCGACCGTTATGATGATCGCTGAGGAATCCACCTCATGGCCGATGGTATCCCGTCCCGTTTCCGACGGCGGACTGGGCTTCGACTATAAGTGGAACATGGGCTGGATGAACGATATGCTCTCCTATATGTCCCTCGATCCGCTGTGGAGACCCTATCATCACAACAGCATCACCTTCTCCTTCCTCTATGCGTTCTCCGAGAACTTCCTCCTCCCCATCTCTCACGATGAGGTCGTTTACGGCAAGGGCTCGCTGATCAACAAGATGCCCGGCGATTACGATATGAAGTTTGCGGGCGTTCGCGTATTTATGTCCTACATGATGGCGCATCCCGGCAAGAAGCTCACCTTCATGGGCGCCGAGATCGGTCAGTTCGACGAGTGGAACTCCACCGAAGAACTGCAGTGGGGTCTGCTCGAATTCGAGAAGCATAAGAAGCTCAACGACTTCTTCCGCGCTTTGAATGAGTTCTATAAAGAGAACTCGTGTATGTATCAGGTCGACTTTACATGGGAAGGCTTCAACTGGATCCACCATGACGACTATCAGCAGAGCGTTATCGCGTTCCGCCGTATCGACAAGGAAGGCAACAACGTCATCGTTGTCTGCAACTTCCAGCCGATGTACCGCGAGAACTACGGTATCGGCGTTCCGGACTTCGGCGTATATGCAGAGGTATTCAACTCCGACGACGAGCAGTACGGCGGTACCGGCAAGACAAACGGCACCGAGATCCGCACTGTTGACGAAGCGATGCACGGCTTTGATCAGAGCATCTATCTCAACCTGCCGCCTATGAGCGCGATCTACCTCAAGTGCGTCGCTAAGGAAAAGAGCCCGAAGGAGATCAAGGCTGAGGAAGCTGCTGCAAAGCGTAAGGAAGCCGCCAAGAAAGCTGCCGCTAAACAAAAAAAAAAAAAGGCCGCTAAGGAAGCTGAAGCAAAGAAAGCGGAAAAAGCGCCTGCAAAGAAAGCAGCCGCCGCTAAGAAGCCTGCTGCCAAGAAAGCGCCCGCTAAGAAACCCGCCGCGAAAAAGGCAACTGCTAAAAAAGAAGAAAAATAATTCTTTAAACGAATAAAGTAAGGTGCTGAGCCCCGGTCATCCGGGGTTCGGCAAGCAATATTGGAGGATATAATGGTACCTAAGAAAGAAGTAGTAGCGATGCTGCTTGCCGGCGGTCAGGGTTCGCGTCTCGGCGTTCTCACCAAGAAAATCGCAAAGCCCGCCGTACCCTTCGGAGGTAAATACAGAATCATCGACTTCCCTCTCTCCAACTGCATCAACTCCGGCATCGAGGCGGTCGGCGTACTGACACAGTATCAGCCGCTCGAGCTCAACGAATATGTCGGAAACGGTCAGCCGTGGGATCTCGACGGTATGCACTCCGGCGTCACCTGTCTGCAGCCGTATGAGAGCAAGGAAGGCTCTGACTGGTACTCCGGTACAGCAAACGCTATCTATCAGAATATCGGTTTCGTCGATCGTTACGATCCCGATTACATCGTTGTTCTGTCCGGCGATCACATCTACAAGATGGATTACGCCGACATGATCGAGTTCCATAAAGAGAACAACGCCGCGTGCACTATCGCCGCGATGGATGTTCCGATGGAAGAAGCGTCCCGCTTCGGTATTCTCAATACCAATCCTGACAACTCGATCTATGAATTTGAAGAAAAACCTGCTCACCCCAAGAGCACCAACGCCTCGATGGGTATCTATGTATTCACATGGAAAACCGTCAGAGACTATCTGATCAAGGACGCGCAGAATCCCGATTCCAGCAACGACTTCGGTAAGGACGTCCTGCCCCTGATGCTCAATTCCGGCGAGAAAATGGTCGCCTATCCCTTTGAAGGCTACTGGAAGGACGTCGGAACCATCGACAGCCTTTGGGAAGCCAACATGGATCTGCTCGATCCCAAGCTCCAGCTCGACCTGAAGAACATCTATTCCCGCAATCCCATGATGCCGCCCCATCACGTAGGCGACACCGCCAACATCCAGAACTCGCTGATCTCCGACGGCTGTAACGTCGACGGAAACCTCGAATTCTCCATCATCTTCTCCGGCGTACAGAT
>OMTA01000034.1 GCA_900313895.1 uncultured Eubacteriales bacterium
CTCTCCGCCTTTGTTGACAAGACCCAGGAGAAGGTCACCGGCTATGTCAAGTTAAAGCTCTACAAGGGCAACATCATCAAGGCGGGCGTCGACAGCCCCTACAGCCTCTACAGCGAGGAGATCGCGACCTTCGGCGAGTCCGATTACGATCAGCAGGATTCCGCAGGCTTCATCAACCTCTACGGTCTGCCGATCAAGGTACAGGCGATCGTGGATGCGAAAAATAAGTAATTTTTCGCAGTTGACAGTTGACAATTGACAGTGGACAGTTGTGTGCGGGACATCCGCACCCGAATATAATACTCTATCGTTATGGGTCGGAATTCTTTCCGACCCACACGGCGTATATAGCGGTTGAGATCGCCGCAGCCCCATTGGGGCTGAGCAATGAGAAATTAAGGTAAGGAAGATATAGTAATGGCTAAAATGTGGGCGGGACGCACCGCCGGAGATACCAGTAAAATAGCGGACGAGTTCAATTCGTCCATCGGCTTCGACAGCCGGATGTACAAGGAGGATATCACAGGCTCGATCGCGCACGCTAAGATGCTCGCGAAGCAGGGCATCATCGCGCAAAGCGAAGCTGAGACCCTATGCGACGCGCTCGCGGGGATCCTCGACGATATCGCGTCCGGCAAGCTTTTGATCGACAAAAACGCCGAGGATATCCATATGTTCGTCGAAGAGGTTCTGACCGCGCGCGTCGGCGACGTCGGCAAAAAGCTCCATACCGCCCGCTCGCGTAACGATCAGGTCGCCCTGGATCTGAGGGTGTACCTGATGAACCGCGTCGATGAGCTTTCCGAGCGCGTCTACAGCCTGATCGCCGCTCTGACGGATCAGGCGGAGCAGCACAAAACGGTCATAATGCCAGGCTATACCCATCTTCAGCGTGCCCAGCCGATCATGTTCGGTCATCATTTGATGGCGTACGCGATGATGCTGTTGCGCGACGCCGACCGTATGGCGGACTGCAAGCGCAGGATGAATGTATCGCCCATCGGCTGCTGTGCATTAGCCGGTACGACCTACGATACCGACCGCTATTTTGAGGCGGAGCAGCTCGGCTTTGACGAGATCGCGATGAACTCCCTCGACGGCGTATCCGACCGTGATTTTGTCGTCGAATTGTTATCCGTGATCTCCATTCTGATGATGCACCTTTCGCGCCTTTCCGAAGAGATCATCCTCTGGTCAAGCTGGGAGTTCGGCTTTGTCGAGCTTTCCGACGCCTACACCACCGGCTCATCCATCATGCCGCAGAAAAAGAACTCCGATATGGCGGAGCTGGTACGCGGCAAGACAGGTCGCGTCTACGGCGATCTGATGGCGGCGTTGACGATGCTCAAAGGCCTGCCGCTTGCCTACAACAAGGATATGCAGGAGGACAAAGAGGGCGTCTTTGACGCGGTCGATACCGCAAAAATGTCGCTCGAGGTGTTCATCGGCATGATCTCGACGATGAAGGTCAAGGCGGATAATATGAAGAAAGCCGCTCAGCGTGGATTTATCAACGCGACCGACCTCGCCGATTATCTGACAAAGAAGGGGATGCCCTTCCGCTCGGCGTACAAGATCTCCGGATCGATCGTCGCCTATTGTATCGAAAACGGTCAGGTGCTCGAGACCCTGCCGCTTGAAACCTATAAAGAATTCAGCGATATCTTTGAAGAGGATCTCTACGAGGATATCGACCTTGATACCTGCGTGAACAAACGCAATTCCGTCGGCGGTACTTCGGTGCAGTCGATCGAGAGCCAGATCAACTATGTCAGGAGGAAATGTAATGGCTAAGGTATTTATCGACGGCAGCTACGGTACCACCGGACTGCGCATCCGCAATCGACTTGACGAGCGCCGGGATATCGAGCTGCTCACCCTGCCCGAAGAACTCCGCAAGGATACAGCCGCCCGCAAAGAGGCGCTCAATACGGCCGATATCGCGTTCCTTTGCCTGCCCGATGACGCGGCAAGGCAGGCAGTCAAAATGGTCGAAAGCCCCGATACCGTCATCATCGACTGTTCCACCGCCCATCGCACCAACGACGATTGGGTCTACGGTCTGCCCGAGTTGGACGGCCAGAGCTTCCTGATCGGGAATTCCAAGCGTATCGCCAACCCCGGCTGCCACGCTTCCGGCTTCATCGCACTGGTCGCGCCGCTGGTTCAGGACGGACTGATCCATCCCAACGCGCTGCTCAGCTGTTTCTCGCTGACCGGCTATTCCGGCGGCGGCAACGGCATGATCGCCCAGTACGAGACCTCCGACCGCGACCGCACGCTCAGTGCGCCCCGTATGTACGGCCTTTCCCAGAATCATAAGCACGTTCCCGAGATGATGAAGATCTGCGGGCTGAACCATGCACCGGTATTCTGTCCGGTCGTTGCGGATTTCTACAGCGGGATGCAGGTGACGGTCTGTCTGACCCGCCACGATGTCAGCGGCACGATCGACGATATCCGCGCCGCGTATAAGGAAAAGTACCACTGCGGTTTGATCCGTTACTGCGAGGATGACGAAGATGGCTTCCTCTCCGCGATCAAGTACGACGGTCGCGACGATATGATGATCGCCGCCTACGGCAACGACGACCGCATGACGTTGGTCGCCCGATTCGACAACCTCGGAAAAGGCGCGTCCGGCGCCGCGATCCAGAACATGAACATCGTCCTCGGCGTCGACGAGGCGACGGGTCTGGTCGTCCCCGACGGCTACATGGCGTGCAATTTGAACCTATAAAAAAGCTGTAGGGACGGGCATTGCCCGTCCGCGGTCGATCGATGATCGACCCTACAAAGATAGTTGGAGAAGTATATGAAAAACATCACAGGCGGTGTATGCGCCGCACAGGGCTTTGTCGCCCACGGCGTACACTGCGGCATCCGTAAGAACACATCAAAAAATGACCTCTCGCTGATCGTGAGCGAAATACCCTGCTCTGCGGCGGCGGTCTATACCACGAATCTTGTCAAGGGTGCGCCCTTGATCGTGACAAAAGCCCATCTTCAGAACGGTACCGCTCAGGCGGTGATCTGCAACTCCGGTAACGCCAATACCTGCAACGCCGACGGCATCAAGATCGCTGAAACTATGTCCGAGCTGACCGCAAAGGAGTTGGGCATCAGCCCCGACGATATTGTCGTCGCCTCCACCGGCGTGATCGGCCAGCCGCTTTCTGTCGACCCGATCGCTGCCGCGCTGCCCGATCTCGCGAAGGGCTTGAATCCCGACGGCGGCCACGAGGCGGCGTTGGGTATCATGACGACCGATACCGTCGCTAAGGAGGTCGCGGTCGAATTCACCCTCGGCGGCAAGACCTGTCGTATCGGCGGAATCGCCAAGGGCAGCGGCATGATCCACCCCAACATGGCGACCATGCTTGTTTTCCTGACGTCCGACGTCGCGATCTCTCCCGAAATGCTCCAAAAGGCGCTCTCGGGCGATATCCAAAACACCTTTAATATGATCTCGATCGACGGCGATACCTCCACCAATGATATGGTCGTCATCCTCTCTAACGGCAAGGCGGGCAATCCCGAGATCACCCGCGATGACGAAGATTTCGCGGTATTCATGAAAGCCCTCAACACCGTGACCGTCGGACTGTGCCGCATGATCGCGGGCGACGGCGAGGGCGCGACAAAGCTCCTCGAGTGTGTCGTTTCCGGCGCGAAGGATACGGCGACCGCCAAGACCGTCGCAAAGTCCGTCATCTGTTCCTCATTGCTGAAAGCGGCGATGTTCGGCGCGGACGCAAACTGGGGACGCGTACTCTGCGCGATCGGCTATTCCGGCGCGGATGTGGATGTCACCAAGATCGACGTCAGCTTCAAAAGCGCGAAGGGTGAGATCCTCGTTTGCAAGGACGGCGCGGGCGTCGATTTCAGCGAAGAGATCGCGAAAGAGATCCTGCTCGAGAAAGAGATCGAGATCCTTGTCGACCTCGGCTCAGGCGACATATCCTCCACCGCATGGGGCTGTGACCTGACCTACGATTACGTCAAGATCAACGGGGATTACAGGACATGATCGATTGACAGTTGATAATTGACAGTTGACAATTCAGGGCGGGGGACACACGTGTTCGCCCGCACCCGTTTGTAATGAGGTATATGAAATGAACAAGTTTTCCAACGCGGAGCGCGCCGAGGTACTGACCCAGGCGCTCCCGAACATCAAAAAATATAACGGCAAGATCGTCGTCGTCAAATACGGCGGCAACGCGATGGTCAACGAAGAGCTCAAAGAGCAGGTTATGCAGGACATCGTCCTTCTGTGGCTGATCGGCGTCAAGGTCGTACTGGTTCACGGCGGCGGTCCCGATATCGACGATATCATGCAGAAGCTCGGCAAAGAGCCGAAATTTGTCGACGGTCTGCGCGTGACGGATAAGGAGACCATCGACATCGTCCAGATGGTGCTGTCCGGCAAGGTCAACAAAACCCTCGTCAACCTGCTTGAGAGCAAGGGCGGACGCGCGATGGGCATCTCCGGCATGGACGGCAGATTGATCGAAGCAAAGCAAAAGGACGAGCGCCTCGGCTTCGTCGGAACTGTCACCAACGTGAACGCCGAGCCGATCCTCGATTTGATCGAAAAGGGCTATATCCCCGTCGTTTCCACCATCGGCTGTGACAAAGAGGGCAACGCCTATAATATCAACGGCGATACCGCCGCCGCCCATGTCTCGGGCGCGATCGGCGCGGAGAATCTGATCATGATGACCGATATCGCCGGAATCCTCAGGGACAAGAACGATCCCGACAGCCTGATCCCGCATATCTCCGTGTCCGAGGCGCAGCAGCTTCGCTATGAGGGCGTCATCGACGGCGGCATGATCCCTAAGGTCGGCTGTTGTATCGAGGCGATCTACCGCGGCGTCCAGCAGGTCATCATCATGGACGGCAGAGTCCCACACTCCATTTTGATGGAACTTCTGACAGACGAAGGCGCGGGCACAATGGTTATAGCCGACAAAGGGGATAAGAAATGAGCATCAAAAGCACCGATAACCGATACATCGCGCACACCTACAAGCGATTTGATATCGCGATCGTCAAGGGAGAGGGCGCGTTGTGTTGGGACGATAACGGAAAAGAATACATCGACATGACCTCGGGCATCGGCGTCAACGCTTTCGGCTACAGCGATCCCGTGTGGGCTGACGCGGTCGCCGAACAGGCGCGCCTGCTTCAGCATACGTCGAACCTCTATTATACCGCTCCCTGTGCCGAGCTTGCGGACATCCTGTGTACCCGCACGGGGATGAGCAAGGTGTTCTTCGGCAATTCCGGCGCGGAGGCGAACGAGTGCGCCGTCAAGGTCGCGCGTAAATACGCCGCCGATCACAAGGGCGCCGAATACTACAACATCATCACCTTTCATAAGAGCTTCCACGGCAGGACGCTGACGACCCTTGCCGCGACGGGTCAGGACGGCTTCCACCACCTGTTCACCCCGCTGACAGAGGGCTTCCTCTATGCGGACGCGGATGATATCGAGGGCTTTGAAAAGTTGATCTGTGAAAATAAGGTCGCCGGCGTACTGCTCGAGACCGTCCAAGGCGAGGGCGGCGTCAACGTGATGTCCGCCGAATTCCTCAAGGCGGTCGAACGCATCTGTCAGGAGAACGACATCATCTTCATGATCGACGAGGTGCAGACCGGCAACGGTCGCACCGGCTCTCTGTATTCCTATCAGCAGTTCGATCTTCATCCCGATGTGATCACCACCGCAAAGGGCCTTGCGGGCGGACTTCCGATGGGCGCGTGCCTGATGAATGAGAAGACCGCCGACGTTCTGTCCTACGGCGACCACGGCTCCACCTTCGGCGGTAACCCCGTCTGCGCGGCAGCGGCGATCTCCGTTCTGAATCGCATGGACGACGCGTTCCTCTCTGAGGTCGCGAAAAAGGGCGACTATATCCGCGAAAAACTCACCGCGGCAGGCTATGCCGTCAGCGGACTGGGGCTGATGGTCGGTATTACGACCGAAAAGCCCGTCTCAGAGGTGATCGCCAAATGTATCGAAGAAGGCGTCCTCTGCCTTTCCGCAAAGGATAAACTGCGCCTGCTCCCGCCGCTGAATATCGCGTGGGATCAGCTTGAAAAGGCAATCGATAGCATACTTACGGCTTTGAAAAAGTGAGTGCGGGGAAGGGGATTATCTCCTTGATACCCTGCAGGAAAGAGGCTTAACGATGGATTTAAAAAACAGGCATTTTCTGAAATTACTGGACTTTACCCCCGAAGAGATCACCTACCTGATCGACTTTGCGGAGAAATTGAAGGCGATGAAAAAGGCGGGCACGCCCCATCGCTTTTGCGAGGGAAAAAGCATCGCCCTGATCTTTGAAAAGACCTCGACCCGTACCCGCTGCGCATTTGAGGTAGCGGCGGCGGATCTCGGGATGCATCCGACCTATCTCGATCCCAAGGCTTCCCAGATCGGCAAGAAGGAGAGCATCGCCGATACCGCGCGCGTGCTGGGCAGAATGTACGACGCCATCGAGTACCGCGGCTTCGGTCAGGAGATCGTCGAGGCGTTGGCGGAGCACGCGGGTGTTCCGGTCTATAACGGACTGACAAACGAGTACCACCCGACCCAGATCCTTGCGGATTTTCTGACGATCCGCGAGCATTTCGGAGAGCTTCGGGGCAAAAAGCTCGTCTATATGGGCGACGCGCGCTACAATATGGGCAATTCCCTGATGGTCGGCGCGGCAAAGCTCGGAATGCACTTTGTCGCCTGTGCGCCGAAGAAGTATTTCCCGAACAGCGAGCTCGTGACCGAGTGTCTGGCGATTGCCGCCGAGACAGGCGCCGTCATCGAATTTGAAGAGGATCCGATCAAAGCTACCAGGGGCGCGGACGTCATCTATACCGACGTATGGGTATCGATGGGCGAGCCGGACGAGGTATGGGAAGAGCGCATCAAAGACCTTTCCCCCTACAGGGTCACGATGGAGCTGTTGGATAACGCCGGATCACAGTGCCGCTTTATGCACTGTCTGCCCGCGTTCCATGATCTGAATACCACGATCGGCAAGGAGATCCACGACAAGTTCGGCATCGACTGCATGGAGGTCACCGACGAGGTTTTCGAGAGCGATCGCTCTATCGTCTTTGACGAGGCGGAAAACCGTATGCACACCATCAAGGCGGTCATCGCGGCGACCCTTATGTAATACAATAACAGCAAAAAAGACGACCTTTTCCGGGTCGTCTTTTCTTATTTCCATCTAAGCGTTCTGAGATATATTTTGTGTTCATTCGTGACGCGGTAGGATTCGATCGCCTTTTGGATCGCCTTGTTGTGTGTCCATTGATCGAGCCTGCGGTTCTCTATGTACGGCAAAGCCGCCTCATACTGCTTTGCCAAAGCGGTGGCGAAGTACCACGCGATCATCATGTTCACATAGTATTCGTCACTCCTGACCGCGGCGACCTTTTCAAGATAGCATGGATCGAACCGCGCATCCAGAAAGTAGTTCATCAGGCAGAGGATGCCGTAGCGGATGGTATAGGTATCGCCGCTGCCAAGCCATTTGTCGATCGTCGGCAGAAGTCGCGCGGGGTCTTTATCAAACGCCTTGATCCGCATCGAGTCGGTCAGCGCCCAGCTGTTGAGCCAAGGCAGCAGCCGATCCGTCTGCGCGATTGCTTCGTCAAAATCTTTTATGTAGCCGATCAAAAAGGTGTGCAGGCTGTATTCCTCAAAGTATTGATGCGGCAGCGCGGCGATAAACGCCGCCGCAGCGTCCGTCCCCTTCAACTCCTTCGCGAGCGCTCGCAGGGCGGGAATGCGGATGCCGATGATCGTGTCGGGATCGACGGAGGGGTTCAGCTTGATCGAACCCTCCCGATATCCCTTGTCCTGTAAGGCAAACAGCCTTTTTTGGATCTCTGTCATCGCGTCAGATACGCGTGCGCGGCAGTCGCGGCGATCGCGCCGTCCGAGCAGGCGGTGACGATCTGCCTGAGGTGCTTTTGACGGGTATCTCCCGCGGCGAAAAGCCCCTCGGTCTTTGTGCGCATCTCATCATCGGTGAGGATATAGCCGTTCTCGTCCAGCTCGACGACGTTTGCGAATACATCGTTGTCGGGAATCAGACCGATCGCCTCAAAGACGCCGTTGACCTCCAGCTCGCTGACCTCATCCGTATCGAGGTTCTTGACCGCCAGCGCGCTGACGCGCTTATCTCCCTTGATCTCCAGCGGGATATGCCGCGGCATCAGACGAATATTGTCGATGCCCTCGATGGTATCCATATAGCTTTTTGTCGCGGTGGGGTAGGGGCGGCGATAGATGAGATATACCTCCTCGCAGAGGTTCGACAGATAGATCGCGTCGCCCAGCGCCGAGTTGCCCGCGCCGATGACCGCGACCTTCTTCTTGCGGAAGAAGCCGCCGTCGCATACCGCGCACCAGCTGATCCCGCGTCCGCGCAGTCTTTCCTCACCTTCGATCCCAAGCTCTCTGCGGCGCACGCCGTTCGCGATGATGGCAGCCTTCGCTTCGATCGTTTCCGAGGGCGTGGTGATCGTGAAAAGTCCGTCGGCTTTTGTCAGGGCAGTCACATCGCCGTATTTGCTCTCAACGCCCAGCGCGTCGACCTGCGCCTTCATGTTTGCCGCCAGCTCAAAGCCCTCGATCTCCTTGACCGAAGGGTAGTTCTCGATCTTCGCGGTCAGCGCCGCCTGTCCGCCGAAGCCCGCTTTCTCGATGATAACGGTATTCAGTCCCGACCGCGCGGCATAGACCGCCGCTGTCATACCGGCGACGCCGCCGCCGATAATCGCTAAATCATAAGTCATACAGAGCACCTCTTTCACAATATCTTATTATTAATAGTTTATTTATGGATTTTTGATGATCGATGTGTTACACTAATAAAAAAACACAGGAGGTAAGAATCATGGCAACTGAACATCTGACCGAAACCAACTTTGAGGGAGCGATCGCAAACTGCGTGACACTGGTCGACTTTTTCGCGACATGGTGCGGCCCGTGCAAGATGCTGTCCCCGATCGTAGAGGAGATCGCCGCCGAGTCCGACGGATCCTTCTCCGTCTACAAGGTCGATATCGACGAAGCCGGCGACATCGCGATGGACTTCGGCATCATGAGCGTCCCGACCCTGATCGTTTTCAAAAACGGTGAAGAAGCGGAGCGCATGATCGGCGTCCAGCCTAAGTCAGCGATCCTCGACGCTGTCAAAAAGCACGTCGGCTGATCCTTGATCCTACAGAAACACCCACTGCGGTTATTGTATCCGTAGTGGGTGATTATATTTGCAGATTAGGGTGACTGTAGATATCCGAATCTGCTGAAAATGGCATTCTTTCGGCATTTTTCGCCTTATCAATCTTGGCAGGCGCCAGCCTGCCTGCACTTTCTGCACCGAAACTTGCTCGAAATCTTGCTCATTTTCAGTCCTTCGGAGTTTTGCCGGAGCAGATTTTTGTCTGACCGCGGCAAAACTGCAGCGAACCCTGACGGGTTCGCGAGGATTTTAACAATGGGCAGGCGAAAATATGCCCGTCAAAACCACGGTTCGGATATCTACAGTCACCCTATTCATAGTGAAAATGTTTCTTGATCGCGCGGAAGCTCTCGTCGGAGATGACGTGCTCCATGCGGCAGGCGTCCTCCGCGGCAACCTCGGGATCGACCCCGAGTTCTTTAAGGAAACGCGTCAGGTATTGATGGCGCTCATAGATCTTTTCAGCGACCTCTCTGCCGTCGTCGGTCAGGCTGATCCCGCCGCCGTCGCCGACGGTGACAAAGCCGCCGTTTCGCAAAAGCCCCAGCGCGCGGCTGACGGAGGGCTTGGAAAAGCCCATGTGTTCGCCGATGTCGATCGCGCGGACAAAGCTCTTCTGCTGCGAAAGGATCAGTATCGTTTCAAGGTACATTTCGCCGGATTCCTGTAAGTGCATAGGTCATCCTCCTGTCTGTTCCGTATCGTGACGGAATCTCTGGTTCTCATTCTACTATATAATCGCAGAAAAATCAATCACCCAAATCAATTTTCACCCTTATTATATTTGACAAAATATAATTTGTCAAGATATATTTTGCAAAAAGTAAGCCTCTCCCGAAAAAAGGGGAGAGGCAGTGTGTTTATCGATCGAATCAGTTGGGATTCTCGTCGTCGGAGCGATCGTCGATGATGTCGGCGATGATCTC